>JANOQB010000713.1:0-12870 GCA_031422215.1 Cytophagales bacterium
GTTCTTAATGGCACAAATTCTCTGCACCATCGCAGGCTTCGGCGCCTCGGTATAGCCGTCTTCAAATGCGAGCACATGCATCTTAATGGAAGGATGTTGCCTGAGCAATTCGAGCAACTCACCCCGATCCAGTAAAAAATCAGGATTGGACGGTTTGCCGTACAGCGCATTGCCAATGGAAAAAGTTTCATATATCAGCAAACCACCGTTTGCCAGGCTGTCCAGCATATCCAAAAACAAACCACCATGTTGATCAATCAAAATTTTTCTGGCCGAGAGCAAGCCGTGAATGAGTTCGTCCACTGTGCCAAATCCTTTTTCTTTTCCGAACACCCAATTGTAGATTTTCTGTTCGATGTCGATCATGATTTTATCAACACCTTTAAAGGTGAGCCGCCTGCGTAAAGCACGCACATCGCGGTAATAGCATTTCAAAATTGACTCCTGAAGTTTGGCGGCCACTTTCAGGGTGATCTCGCTGGTGACAAAAGGATTTCCATCACGGTCGCCACCTGGCCAAAAGCCAATCACCATCAGTCGGTTGTTTTTCCATTCCGATATCGGAATATCCAACCCTGCGGCCAGCGTTTCGATGATTTCAGGTATGGCTTGATAAAAAACGTTTTCCAAATACCAGCACAGTGTTACCGCTTCGTCATAGGGAGTAGGTTTTGTTTCGTTTATAAATCCGGTTTTCCCAAGCTGCTGCAGCAAGAGGTTTATCTTTTCGAGATCATTGGTGCGGATGTACTTTTCAAGATCGGTAAGTATGCCTAGCACATGGCCCGGATAAAATTGCGTGGGGTGTGCCGTGAGCACGGGGCGCAAACTAAAACTTTCAAGATGTTGGGCCAGCTGTTCTTCCTTGTTTTCAAATTTTGTTTTGAGCAACAGCGAAGATATGGTGCCCTTGCCATTCAGGTCGTTGATCTGCTCAAAAGCAGAGTCTTCGATGGAATCAAAAAGTGCCACTTGCCTTTCCACATATTGTATAAAGTTGAAAAGCATATCGAATTGCTCGCTTGGATTGGAGCCGGGCGCGAAATCCCGAAAAAACTTTTTGATGATTTCGGTCGCGGATTTACCCTCTTCGAAGCCAGCTTCACATTGCTGTTGCATCAGGGGCAAAAGGGTGCCGGTGCGAAAAATATTTTGATAAGGAAACTGTAGGAACAGGCTATTATAGATGTGATACCGTGCTCCGATGGTTTGATTGTAGGGTTGCATAATTAAATTGAGCGATCAAATTAAGGTAAAGTGTTGGAAGTTCCTCTTTAAAATTTTCTTTGCTGCCGTCAAGAATAACTTTCTTGTTTCTAAATCAATTTTATTCTACCTTTTCAATCGATTACAACCACTCTTATGAAAAAATTATACTTTTTAGGATTTATTGCGCTGTTTCTCTCCTCTTGCCTAGGTTACAAGGAACTTCCCGTAGAATACGATTATAGTTATAAAGGAAATTTTAAAAAGTATCGCACCTTCGAGATCATGCGGCCGGTGGGGATTGAAGACACCACCATGATCAATGCCGTAATCGAAAAGTCGATCATTTCGCGCATGAAGTTTTTGGGCTACAAGCAAACAGACAACCGCCCCCATTTGATTGTGGGTTTCAAAATGTATGGAGATAGCCTCCGGTTCAACGGCTACGAGCAACCAGATATTGAAGAGTGGGTAAAATCGCAAAAGGAAGATATCGAATACGACTCCAAAAAACTGAACTTAAAAACCGGCACCTTGTTGATCCAATTTTTTGACAGGCGACAAAACCGCTCGATATGGCAAGGATACGCCACCACCCTATATGGCAGCATCAATTTTCACAATGAGCGCCATTTAAGAAATGCCGTGATCTCCATTTTGGACAAATATCGGTTCATGGCCGAAGGGTTTAGTGAGGGCACTACAGCCGAGTTGAAAGACTCTGATCTGGAATAAAGAATGATCGTCAATCGTTGTTGACACTTCTTTTTGGGTAAAAGAAACGGTATGCCTTATTAAGACAGTGACCAATCCACATCTTCACCTTTAAAACACCAAAAATTTCTAGTTTTGCTTTTAAAAAATTATCCTACCTTTGCAGACCTTTTTAAAGGATAGATTGTCCTATGGTGTAAGGGTAACACTGCAGATTTTGATTCTGCCTTTCTAGGTTCGAATCCTAGTAGGACAACCACACTACCCGCTTCCATGTTGGTTGCGGGTTTTTAATTAAAAAATGGCAGTAAAAATATTTTCCGGACGCGCAACCACCTACTTAGCAGAGAAAATCGCCCATGCCTATGGCGATGAGCTCGGTGCGGTTGACTATCAGCAGTTCAGTGATGGCGAAATGTCGCCCTTCATTGGCGAATCGGTGCGCGGCCACGATGTGTTTATCGTGCAGTCAACGTTTGCGCCTGCCGAAAACTTCATGGAGCTGTTGCTGATGATTGATGCAGTGAAAAGGGCCAGTTCGTCAAACATAAATGTGATCATTCCTTATTTCGGCTACGCTCGCCAGGATAGAAAGGACAAACCCCGCGTGGCCATTGCCGCCAAGCTGATAGCCAACTTGCTGTCGGCAGCGGGGGCAAACCGGATCATGACTTGCGATTTGCATGCCGACCAGATCCAGGGTTTCTTCGATATACCCGTGGATCATTTGGATGGCAACTATATTTTTGTTCCTTACCTGAAGTCGTTGGGTTTGGAAAACATCATGTTTGCTTCGCCCGATGTTGGCGGCATCAAACGCGCACGCAGTTTTGCAAAATTCTTTTTGGCCGATTTGGCGGTGTGCGATAAGTATAGAAAAGAAGCCAACAAGGTAGAGTCGATGCGGTTGATTGGAGAAGTGGAAGGAAAAGATGTGGTTTTGATCGATGACCTTGTTGATACGGCCGGCACAATATGCAAAGCCGCTGCCCTGCTAAAAGAAAAAGGTGCCAACACGGTACGCGCTATATGTACCCATGCGGTGCTTTCGGGCAACGCTTATGAAAACATACAAAACTCTGTGTTGGAGGAGTTGGTGGTTTCCGATACCATTCCCCTCAAAAAGCAAATATCAAAAATCAAAGTATTGACCGTGTCCGATCTCTTCGCCAAGGCCATACGCAAGATACACGATCACGAGTCGATCAGTTCATTGTTCATCCGTTTATAAACAACTAAAAATAAATTAAACAATTCACAATTATGAAAACCATCGAGATTATAGGGTATCGAAGAGCAAATCTCGGCAAGAATGACGCCCAGAAAACCCGCCAGGAAGGAAACGTGCCATGCGTATTGTATGGTGGCGATAATCAAGTGCATTTCCATTCGCCCGTGATTTTATTTCGCGACCTCATTTACACCAACGAAGCGCACTTTGTGCACCTCAACATTGAAGGTGAAGAATGCCAGGCCATCCTGCAAGAGGTACAGTTTCACCCCGTGAGTGAAATAATCCTTCATGTTGACTTTCTGCGCATCAGCGATGACAGGAAAATAAAAATGGATATCCCTACCCGGTTGGTGGGCCAATCGCCAGGTGTTGCAAAAGGTGGAGCCTTGGTGCGCAAACGGGCTACGTTAAAAGTGTTTGCTTTTGCTAAAGACATGCCCGATCATATTGATGTGGATTGCTCCACATTGGATTTCCATCACTCTGTAAAAGTGAGTGACGTGAAATTGCCCAACCTTGAATTGCTCGATCCTAAGCAAGCATCTATTGCTGTGGTGGAAGTTCCGCGCGCTGCCAAACTCGCTGAAGAAACAGCTGCTGCCGCTCCTGCCGAAGGTGCCGCTGCAACTGCCGCTGCCCCTGCTGATGGTAAGAAAGGAGATGCTGCTGCAGCCCCTGCTGCCGATGCCAAGAAAGGCGATGCCCCTAAAAAGGACGAAAAGAAAAAGTAAAATCAATTTCATTTTCCCAATGCAAAAAATCCCGCCCACAAGCGGGATTTTTTGTTTCTTTGAAAACAAAGTGAATAAATAGTATGAAGTATTTGATTGCAGGCCTCGGAAACATAGGCCCTGAGTATGAACTTACACGGCACAACATTGGCTTTCTGGTGCTGGACCGTATTGCCGACAACCACAAAATTGATTTTTCATCACAGCGCCTTGTCGATAAAGCTGAGATGAAATATAAAGGGAAGCAGCTTCACTTCATCAAGCCGAACACCTTCATGAACTTAAGTGGCAAAGCGGTGGCTTATTGGATGCAGGAATTGAAAATACCAAAGGAAAATTTACTGGTGATTGTGGATGATCTCGCCTTGCCCTATGGCAGCTTGCGGTTGCGCACCCAAGGCAGCGCGGCCGGGCACAACGGCCTCAAAAATATTGAACTTCTTTTGCAAGGACAGGATTATTCGCGCCTGCGGTTTGGTATTGGCAAAGAGTTTAACAAAGGCCAGCAGATTGACTATGTGCTCAGCAATTTTACACCAAAAGAATTTGAAGAACTGCCGGCCATCATGGACAAGGCCGAAGAAATTGTAAAATCTTTTTGCACGATAGGGCCAGAGCGGACAATGAATTTTTTTAATAAGTGAGTTAAACCTATAAGGTCTTTAAAACCTTATAGTTTAAATAAATCGTTTACATTTGGTTGGCAAAATGAAACCGGCATGAACAAAATATCAAAAAAACTCATTACCAAAGATCACCCCGATTATGAAACCATCGGTGATTACATTCACAGCAAAGAAAGCGTTGTGGGCATTGATGCCAGGCACACGCACATTGCCATCATTAAAAAGCTGACCGAGCTGGAAGAAAAACTCGACAAACTTTTGGCTGTGAAAAAGAAGAAGGTGGGAGGGAAGGGAAAGTAGATTGCTTTCAGAAAACGTCTAAATCTTTTCCTGAAATCACGCGGCCCTTGTAGCGGCTTTCTATTTCCTCCAAAAGTTTCTCCTCCGAAGAATCCCAGATAAGTTGATGGGTGAGCACCAGGAGTTTGGGTTTGGCAAGATTGGCCAACCGGGCGAGGTCAACACTGGAGGTGTGGAAATCTTTATGATACGTTTTCCATTTTTCTGGCCTCCGCGAAAACCCATCTTCTGAATAAACCTCATGAACCAGGATGTCGCATCCCTGGCACATGTCGATGATGCTTTCGCTGTATGTGCAATCGCCAGACACTACAATGGACTTGTCGGGAGTTGTGAACTTGAAACCAAAGGCTTGATCCCACGATCCGTGCTTTACTAAAAATGCTTCCACGGTCACAAGGCCGTCAGTGTAAATAACTCCAGGTTTTATTTCGTGCACATTTACTTTGTACGCGTTTGAATCGCCTTTCTCAAGTCCAAAAACCCGAACATCGTAATCCAGCTTGTATGCTTGAAGGATGTGGTCATTCATATCGCTGGTTCCGATGGGCCCATACACATCAACAGGGCCCTTCCTTTCCAACACAGCCGGGGTTAAAATAAAATCCGCGTAGCCAATGGTATGATCGGAATGAAGATGGGTAATAAATAATTTATTGAGGCGATCGGCATTCAGTGCGACAATGCCCAATTTACTGGCAGCGGCCGCCCTGCGCACAACACCGGGGCCGCTGTCGATTACATACGCTACGCTATCAACCACAATGGCCAGCGATGGCCCCGACCGGTTTGCATCCGCATTGGGAGTTCCTGTGCCGAGCAATACAACCTGGGTACGGCTTAGCAAACTTTCTTGTTTCGGCTGCTGGCAGGCGCAGACAGAAAGCATCAAAATGAAAAAGGAAAATCGTAGCATGTATTTTTAGATGAAGTTTCTACCACGGATTTTTTTTGGAAAGAGTCCTGCTACAACTTGCTTAGGAAGGATAACCTTGGTAGTAGATTATCCTACACTAACTTTCAACCTTCTTATTTACATCAAGCCATTTTCAACTGAGAATAAGCTAATAAGGTTGATCTCTCCTTACTCTATAATTGAATTATTCTACTAAGGTTTTTGGTGCTGCACAAAACCTTACCATTCCCAGTAGAACCTAAATGTAAAGCAGAGAGTTGATGAAATAAAAAGGCAAATCAAAAAAATCTGATTTGCCTGATTAAGTGACCCCTGCAGGAATCCCCGCCTGATGCCCCTTGTAGTAGAAATCAAAATTTAAACTTCTGCTTGCATAAGCATAAATAAGTGACCCCGGCAGGAATCGAACCTGCATCTTCAGAATCGGAATCTGAAATACTATCCATTGTACTACGGAGCCATTTTGTACTGGGCAACAAAAATAGGGAATGCCTTCCCCAACTCAAAACCGTTGTCCCGGCTTAGTTCAATGTTTCAGGGCTTTACTAAAAATCTGATTTGCATGATAGGTGTCCCGGCAGGAATCCGGGAACCTTCATCTTCAGAATTCCTGGCTGACTGCGTCACGCAGGCAGGGGAATCTGAAATACTATCCCCGCCAGAACGTACCCGTTCGGTACGGACAGGCATTGTACTACGGAGCCATTTTGTACTGGCAACAAAAATAGACTCCCCCGAAATCAAAACCTGAAATGATCATTCATTTTGTTCGCAGAGAATGGATAACTTTACACTTTCATCCAGGGGAGGGGGGATTAAGATTGAAAAAAATAGTTATCTGCGAAGACCATAATATCGTTTATGATGGGCTCGCGCTGCTGCTCAACAATAGCACGGATTTTCTTATTGCCGGCTATGCCCCCACAGGGAAAGAATTGAAACCACTCCTAAAAAAAACCAAACCCGATATTCTGATCCTGGATTTGAACCTGCCCGACACCGATGGCTTCATTTTGCTGAGGGAAGTTCGAAAAGATGACACGCGCATCAAAATCATTATCTTAACCATGTACAACGATCATTACCTGATCGCAAAAGCAAAGGAGGAAGGTGCCGATGCCTACATTTTAAAAAACACAGGCAACCAGGAGTTGATGGCGGCCATGAACAGTCTCGACAAAAATAAATTCTATGTCACTGAAACGTTGCAGAAAGAATTGGACAGGAAGAAAATGTTCCGGGACCGCTTTGCCCAGAAAATGAAACTGACCCAGCGCGAAGTTGAAATAATACGGAGCCTTGCTATGGGCCACAGCAGCGAGGAAATTGCCGCAGAGTTTTTTCTCAGTCATCATACGGTTGAAACCCATCGTAAAAATATTTTTCGCAAGCTCGAAATCAACAATATTGGTAAATTGATCCGCTTTGCTCACGACAACCACATTTTGTAAGCTGTTTTTTTTTGGAATGCTATGTTTATGGCATCAGCAGGTGGCTGGGTTTACAGGCTTTGGCAACGACACCATTAAAATTGGAAATCTCGCGGAAAGGATTGCTGTTGTTGGTAAAGGCATAACCATCGCGACTAAACAAAACCTTACTCCTTCAGAAGCATGGGCACAAGTACTTCAAAAAGAATCCACGGGTACTTCAAAAGTTTATGTGGGCTTTGCCACTGATATTTATTGGGTCGGCTTTGTTGCCAATAACCAATCGCTGAACGCGGTGGCCACTGTGTTGGAGATGGACAACCCACAGATTGACAGCCTTTCGGTTTTTGAAATTGAACCGCAAGGTATTCCTGCATTGGTTTCCTCAACAGGCGACAAGCACTTATTTTCAACCCGCACAATCAACCACCGCAATTTCGTTTTCCAATTCACCTTTCGGCCTGGTGAGGCCAAGGCTATCTTGTTGAAAATTGACAAGCGAAACAGTTCCCTTCATTTCCCGGTTTATTTGTGGCCTGAAAAGAAATTCAATGAACGCACCTACCATGCGAACCTGGGGTTTGGGCTTGGTTTTGGTTTTATTACTTTATGTTTGATCTATGCCTTGTTGGCACTGATCTTTTTGCGGAAGGCAGTCTATGGATGGTATGCGTTGTGGATTATGAGCACAGCCCTTTACTCCTTCACAGCCCTGGGTTTTTCCTTCCAGTATTTTTACCCAAACCTGCAGGATTTCAATAGCTATTTCCGCATCTATTTGGAAGTGATCATCCTGCTTTCCTTAGTAAAGTTTTCGCAAAGTTTTTTAAGCTTGCCCAAGTTGGAACCCTTGCTCAACAAGTTGGTCAATTGGGTGCTGTGGGTTTTTGGGGCACTGATATTGATAAGCGTTTTTGCCCTGGATTATTTAGAGAAAAATGGCTCCTGGTTTATTCCGATCGTCAACGTTATTTTATTGACCGGAGGGATATTGATCGTGTGGGCTGCCATAAAAACATATAAGCGACAGCGGGCATCAGTGATATTTTATTTCTCCGCCTTTAGCTTTTTAATGATCAGCTATGCGATAATCAACTTATCCGAATTTGGATGGTTGCCGCTAACCGACCTCACCATAAACCCTGTTTTGATAGGAACATGCATTGAGGTTTTTATTTTCTCCATAGCACTTACCTATCAGATGGGGAAAATTTATTCTGAGCGCAATCAACTCTTGGCCAGCATGACCAAAGTGCAGAAGGATTTGTTGAAGTCGTATGTGGAGGGTGTTGAAAAAGAGCGCGAACGGATTTCGCGTGAGTTGCACGATGACATTGGCAGCCGCTTGGGCAGCTTGAAAAGGTTTATGCCCGAACACAACAATGTTTTGTTGGAAAAACAGATTGACACACTGTATGAAGATGTGCGTGCCATGTCGCACAACCTTGCATCGCCTTCGTTGAAAATTGCCGGGCTCCACCAAAATCTGATTGATTTTGCCTACGAAACACAGCAGAAAACCGGAGTAAAAATCGGTGTTCAGGTGTACGACCTGCCCCAAAATTTGAGGGAGGATATTTCGCATCATTTATACCGCATCGTTCAAGAGGCAATTAATAACTCCATCAAGCACGCCAGCCCTTCAGAAATTGATATTCAGCTTTTCTGCCATCAGGATGAGTTGGTGCTCACCATTGACGACAACGGAAAGGGCTTCAATCCAAACGATCACTTCAAAGGAATTGGAATCAAGAATATGAATGCAAGGGTTGTATCTTTGAACGGCATCTTTGAAATGACCAGCACCGTTGGGCGAGGTACCAATATCTTGATAAAAAGTATCCCGGTATAACTTTGAAGTAAGATTAAATTGGAATCGTCCAGGTTTATTTTACTTATTTGCCCTCATTCGGAATATTTCTTCTGTCACTCCACCGTCCTTCATCTTTTCGGCTAAATAAACAATCAATTCACTGCTGTTGGTAAGGTCGTACGTCATGCCATCAAAATAAGCTTTCCTGCCTTCCACCTTTAACAAAGTGAATATCACACCAGCATCATCTTTATTCTCCCATCCTTTTAAGGGATGAGAAAAATGTTTGAGTTGAAGTTTAATCCCTGAGGAGTCCTGGATGAGCAACATTAGTTCATAAAAAATAGGTTTGCCGTTATTCACCATTCTGTACATGCCCATCATAGTGCCAACAATTGGTTGAGACCATTGTTCCTCGCTAATTACATGGTCCTCATTGCCCAGCCAATTCCCCACCATCCATGAAAGCTGTTCAATTTTGCAGGCGCATGGCTTGACACTACCATCCGCAGTCAATGTGTGTTCTGTGTATTTACTTTGTGCAGTTACCAATTGATAGGTAAGAAGAAAAAATACATTCAGAGAAATAAAAATTGTTTTCATATTGTTTTTCATTTTGGATACCCTTGATCAAAAAAAATTGAACGGCCTTTATTATTCAATGTCGCTAAGTTAAACCCTTTTTTATGGCCTCACCTTCATTTCCATCTTGATAGCTATCGCGAGAGATGTTAACGGGTTTGTTCCAAATTGTCGCAGTGGCAAAGACTGTTATAAAGTTAAATATTTATGTGCGACATTTCGGAATACACCCTCTGACACCTTGCAAAACCAATTAAATATTTTTTGTAGCGCGCCTGACTTTCTCCCACCAAAGTTTCTTAGCTTGTGCGTGAAAAAACCGAACCGTCATGAAAAAATCGACCTCAGCATCCAGGCGCAAATTTTTAAAAACTTCCATGCTAACGGGTGCAGCCTTCTCCCTGCCTATGTTTAATATTATTGGTAAAGATGTGGTGGATGAAGAAATAATCGGGCACGGTGATTTCCGGTATCGGGTAAACCAATCGTGGGGCAACCTGAATGCTGAACAAACACCCGTAAAAAATTGCCACGAGATGGTGATGGACAAGAAGGGAAGATTGATCATGGTGACCGATGAAACCAAAAACAATATTATCATCTACGACAAGTCGGGCAAGTTGATCACCACGTGGGGAAACGAATTTCCGAGCGGGCATGGCCTGACCTTATTTGACGAAGGTGGCGAAGATGTATTGTTCATCTGCAACCCCGACCCAGGCCGCGTGGTGAAGGCAACCACCGATGGAAAAATCTTGATGGAATTGCCCAATCCAAAAAATATTGGCGTGTATGAAAGTACACAAGCTTACTTGCCCACTGAAACGGCCATCGCGCCCAATGGAGATATTTATGTGGCCGATGGATATGGCTCTCAATACATATTGCAGTTCAACGCTAAGGGCGAGTTCGTGCGCAAGTTTGGTGGGCCTGGCAATGGTGATTCCAATTTTAGCACTGCCCATGGTGTTTGCATCGATCATCGCGATAACCAAAACATCACATTGCTCTGCACATCACGAGGTCATAATTCCTTCAAACGGTTTACGTTGGATGGAAAATATTTGTCCACCATTTTTATTCCGGGCGCATTTGTTTGCCGGGCTGTGATTGATGGGGAAAATATTTATTCGGGTGTGTGCTGGTCGCGGTTGCGATATTTGAACCAAACCGACAACTCTGGGTTCGTTACTATTCTGAACGGAAAAAATAAAGTTGTTTCAAATCCGGGAGGAACGAAGCCTGTTTATAAAAATGAAGAACTCCAACTCATCGTTCAGGAAAAACCCATCTTCAAGCATTGCCACGATGTGTGTGTTGACAACGACAAGAATTTGTATGTGTGCCAATGGAACGCAAGCAAAACTTATCCGGTAAAGTTGGAGCGGGTTTAGATGACGCAAAAATTTGACAGTTGACAAGGCAAGATTACTGGTATCGCTGCTCATGTAGGCTTAGTACCTTAATGTCATTCCGGGCGAGGGGACAATCGCTAATTTAGTTTCCGATTAAAACGAGACATGGAATCCAGCAATACTAAAGTCATTTGATAAAGTGGGTACAATTTGTCGTATACCCCCGGAAATTTCCCCAAGCCCCTTTCACTAAAATTGTCTATCTTTGCGAATCAATTTTTTGAATCCGGCTGAAGGCATGCTTTCATAATTGCTACCTTCCAATCGATTTTTTCAATTGAAAGGTATTATTGTCCAACTTTTCTGATCTGTTTCCATTAATCAAACATCGATAATGACAAATCTTAAAACAGTAACATTTGCAAAAACGCGCCTCGATTTTGCCACCATCCTGAACAAAAGGGTAAACGATTATTTCAAGGCGCACGAAGTGACCCGGCATGCCAACCGGGAGATGATCGTGAAAACCGTGGTGATGTTTGCTCTTTATTTTGGCCCCTATGCACTGCTTATTAGCGGGGTAGTATCGGGTGCATGGTTGTTCCTTGTTCCGGTGATCATGAGCATTGGCTTAGCGGGCATTGGCATGTCGGTGATGCACGATGCCAATCATGGAGCTTATTCAAACAAGAAGTGGTTAAACACACTGATCGGCTACTCGCTGAATTTAGTGGGAGCCAACGCATTCAATTGGAAGATACAGCATAACGTGCTCCATCATTCATACACCAATGTTATTGAAGAAGACGAGGACATAAGCCCCCGTGGTGCGTTGCGCTTCACGCCTCACTCGGATTGGAAATGGATTCACAAGTATCAATTTATTTACGCTTGGTTTTTGTACGGGCTGATGACTATTGTGTGGATGGCGTTCAAAGATTTTAATCGGCTTTATACGTATCAAAAAGCAGGCTTGACCAAAAAGAGCAATGGCCAAATGGCCAAGGAGTGGATGATACTGATAGCGACCAAAATTGTATATGTGAGTTATATTTTTCTAGTGCCGTATTTTTTCACAGCCTTATCGGGATGGCAAATTTTGATTGGCATTTTGATCATGCATTATATTGCCGGTTTCATATTGGCAATCATTTTTCAACCAGCCCACGTGATCGAGGGCACCGAGTTTCCGTTGCCGGATGATCAAAATGCATTGCAGGAAAACTGGGCCGTGCATCAACTGCACACCACCACCAACTTTGGCAATAAAAGCCGATGGTTCTCCTGGTATGTGGGCGGCCTCAATTTTCAGATCGAGCATCATTTGTTTCCAAACATATGTCACGTTCATTACCGCAAAATTTCCGGCATCGTGAGGGCCACCGTCACCGAGTATGGCTTGCCTTATAAAAGTGCCGGTTCATTCTTGGAAGCTTTGATCATGCACGCCAGGCATTTGAAAAAATTGGGGGTTCGGCCAAGTTAAGTGAGAAAACTCTCTCAACAAATTTTTTCCAAGCACACTACGCATTAAAACCAATTCCCTATTTTTGCTTCGATTATGAACAATATTTACCTCCCCGTTTGGAATAAGTACCGCCCGGCCATCCTGCAACTAATGGTAGCATCTGCCGAAGCCCCACAAGAGTATAAACTTTATGGACATGAATTTAAAGCACTGAACCCAAAGGAAAAGGGATATGCTTTTACCTTGCAGGCCCATTTGGGAAAGGCAAAAAACAATATCAAAAATTCCATTGTGGCCCAAGATTTATTGTATGTTTTGGCAACATCAAAGAAGGCATCGGAGTTGATGAGTTTAAACACGTACGAGTTCCACATGGACAAGCATTTTATGCTGCGCATCTCAAAAGTTGCTGCGGTTTAGTTAGTTGTCTCACCGCTTGAGAGCGGTCTTGACGACTTGATAAAATAAAAAAAACCACCTTCGGGTGGTTTTTTT
>JANOQB010000714.1:0-7014 GCA_031422215.1 Cytophagales bacterium
ATTCGTGGAACCAGAAGGCTGGCATACGGTTGAGATTTATGTAAACGGATTCTCAACATCTCTCCCGGAAGATGTTCAATATAAAGCCCTCACAAAAATACCTGGATTTGAAAAAGCCAGAATGTTCCGTCCTGGCTATGCCATTGAATATGATTACTTCCCACCCACTCAGTTAAAGATGAGTTTAGAGACACAACTAATTGATAATCTGTATTTTGCAGGTCAGATAAACGGAACGACAGGCTATGAAGAAGCGGCTTGCCAAGGGCTAATGGCAGGCATCAATGCCCATAACAAAGTTCATGAAAAGGATGCGTTCGTCTTAAAAAGATCGGAGGCCTACATCGGTGTGCTGATTGACGATTTGGTGAACAAAGGTACCCAAGAACCTTATCGCATGTTTACATCACGGGCAGAATACCGAATACTTCTAAGACAGGACAATGCCGATATCCGGCTTACCGAGAAAGGCCACAAGATAGGACTGGCCAGTGAAAAACGTTTACAAAATGTCCGGGTGAAGCTGGAGTCCATCGACTCGCTATCAAGAGAGTTGAAAGAAATGCGTGTAAGCCCTGCAATTGTAAATCAAGGATTGAACGAAATAGACTCTGCCGAGATCACAGAAAAAGTACCTGCCATAAACCTGCTCAAGCGGCCACACCTTGGTATTGTTGAGCTAAGAAAATTAGACAACCAAATAGGAGAACGGTTGAGCAAATACACAACCGAAGTGCAACAGCAAGTTGAGATCGATATCAAATACGAATCGTATATCGACCGCGAACAAAAAATGGCCGATAAAATAGAAAGCCTTGAAGCCTATACCATTAAATCGGATTTTGATTACGACCGCGTAAAGGCTCTGTCAAGCGAAGCCCGCGAAAAATTGAAACGCATACGCCCGGAAACCATCGGGCAAATGTCGCGCATAAGCGGAGTGTCTCCTGCCGATGTTTCTGTTCTTACCGTTTACCTTGGCAAGTAATGGAGCACGAAAGTTTTTCGATCTGCCCTGTTTGCGATCAACAGGATTTACGGGCCTTTATATCGGCAAAGGATCACACGGTTACCCATGAGGAATTTAAAATTCAACAATGTGCCCGATGTGGATTCATGGCCACCAACCCCCGACCCTCAGTTCAATCCATTGGAGAATATTATCATTCTGAAAACTATATTTCCCATTCAGGAAAATCAAAAACCATATTCGACAAAATTTATTTGGCCGTAAGAAAGCTAACACTGAAATGGAAGTACGATCTGATCACAGAACACATTTCAAAGCCAGCCCGCATCTTGGATTTTGGCTGTGGCACGGGTGAATTTCTTCACACGTTTAAAGCAAATAACTGGAATGTAACAGGCGTAGAACCAAGTCTGCTCGCAAGGCAAAAAGCAAATCACCTGTTGGGCAATAAAGTTCTGAAAGAACTACCAGACGATAAAGATGTTTATGACGCAATAACTCTCTGGCACGTACTGGAACATATTCACCTATTAAATCCCACCATACAAAAAATAAAAAACTGCCTTTCTCCCTCTGGCATTATTTTTATAGCTGTACCAAATCCTGAATCGCATGATTGTAAACACTACAAAGAATATTGGGCCGGCTATGATGTGCCCAGGCACTTATGGCACTTCACGCGTGAAACCATGACTGCCTTGCTAAAAAAGAATGGATTAAAAATCATTGACATAAAACCAATGAAGCTCGATAGCTACTATGTTTCTCTCCTCAGTGAAGGATATAAAAATCCGGGCAGATCAAAACTATTACTAGCATTAAATGCGATCAAGGAAGGCTTCGCATCAAATCGATCCGCACAAAAAACCAAGGAGTATTCAAGCCTCATTTATATTGCCAAGCTCGAATGAAGAACTTGTACAAAATTTGTTTAATCCTGATTCTATCCGCCTGCGCAAGTGTAACCTCGCCCACCGGAGGGCCGAGGGACAAAACACCACCAGAGTTGGTGACCTCTTCACCATCCAATAACCAGAAAAATTTCACAGGGAAATCCATAACCATTACTTTCAGCGAGGACATAAAACTCAAAGACCCAAAAGAAGAAATACTCATTGTGCCGTCTGTGGGGAAAAACACAAAATATTCTGTGAAGAAAAGAAAGCTGTTGATAGAACCGGAATTGGATTGGCAACCCAACACCACGTACAGCATAAACTTTCGCGAAGGGGTGCAAGATTTAACAGAAGGCAATCCAGCCGAAAACCTGCGCTTGGCATTCAGCACCGGAGCTACTATCGATTCGCTTTCTATCAAAGGCATTGTGAAAGAAATGTTTTCGGAAAAAATACCAACCAAGATAACCGTTGCCCTTTACCAAGCCGACACCTTTGATATATTCAAGCACGCGCCCATTTACTTTACGAAGTCCGACAAGGATGGCTATTTCTCGATACAAAATTTAAAAGCAGGAAAATATTTTGTTTTTGCTTTTGACGACAAGAACAAAAACCTGAAAGCGGAAAGCAAAACAGAAAAGTTCGGGTTCGTGCTTCAACCTCTTGATCTTCCCCAACCAAACGATTCTGTGGAAATTTCCATGATGGGTGTTGACGCGCGCACCATAACCATAACAAACATCAGGCACACCGACAAAACTTCGCGCATACGTTTCAATAAAAAAGTGGATTCCCTAACGGTGGCAGGTATATCAGCAAAAGAATCAATCTATTCCTTTGGGGCCGACCAAGCCGAAATAATATTTTACAACAGCTTTCCAACAGAGGACTCAATCAAAACAAACCTCACAGCAAAAGACAGTGTGGGCAACTCAATTGATACGGTGTTTTACCTAAAGCGCACAGAGATAAAAACCATAGCCGAATCGTTCAAAACAAAAGAAATAGAATTGACATACGATGTGCCGACAAAATCAATCACACACATTATTGATTACAGTATTCCGCTTCAGCGCGTAAACACTGACAGTATTTTTATCAAATACGATTCGCTGACCTCAACACCTATCTCGACCAAAGATTTCACCATCGACACCTTAAACCATCAGATCACAATCAAATCCACAGTTACAGAAATCGAACCTGATGAAAAGAAGAAACCAATACAACCACATTTGACGTATGGAAAAGGAGCTCTCATTTCCATAAACCAGGACAGTACGAAACGATTTACCAAAGCACTAAAAATCTCGAAAGAAGATGAACTTGGAAAAGTGTTGATCACTGTGGACACTAATGAGCTCAACTTCATAATACAACTTACCACCACCGATGATGTGGTTGTGAGCAGCGTAAAAAATGCAAAGGAACATGCCTTTGGCTATCTTGAACCAAAAGAATACAAAGTGCGTGTGATCATAGACCAAAACAAAAACGGAAAATGGGACGCTGGAAACTTTTATAAAAGGATTGAACCCGAAAAAATAATACTCTATAAGTCGGAAGAAGGCAAATACAGCTTTCCGTTAAGGGCCAATTGGGAGTACGGACCACTGTTGATAAAATTCTGAACAACTTGTTTTTAATTGTGGAAAGCTTGACAGAACAACCGTCAAAACATCTTTAAGCCATTTGGCACCGATTTGGTGTGCACAACTACAACTTATTTTCTTTCATGCACAGAATGTGTAATTTGACCTTACATAATTGAACAAAGACCAACTATTGTTTACAACAAACGGAAAAGCCTCAAATACGTACTCATAATAAGAAAGAAGCACCATCAGTTATCAACAAGACAGACACACTGCAAAAAGCTAATAAGGTTATCCACAATTCCACATGGACAATTACAATTACATAAAATATATATATATAATAATACTAATACAATGTCTTGTGTTTTGTGAACAAACTGGTTTTGCACAAGACCGCCAGGATATACAACTTGCCAGCGAATACGTGACGAAGGGCGAAAAAGAAAAAGCGCTTTTGATCTATCAACAATTAGTGAAAAAAAATGAAAACCTTCCTTTCGTGCATGGCAACTACATCAACCTGCTTATCGACATGGGCAAATTTGGTGAAGCCGAAGATTACCTCGAGCGGCTTATCAGAAAAGACGACAAGATTTCGTACCGGCTCGACCTTGGTGTGCTTTATTTTCGTTCGGGCAATTTGCCAAAGGCCGACAAATATTTTAACACGCTCATAAAAGCCCAGGGCGATGACTCCTACAAACTCAAAACAACCTCCGACCACCTCGCTTCAAAAAACCTTACCGAATATGCAGTGGTTGCTTTGCAGCAAGCGCGCAACCTGAGCGGAAACGAAAACCTCTATGCGCTAGAGCTCGCCAACCTTTACCGCATGGCCGGCAAGCGCGATCAGATGGTGGAGGAATATCTGAACTACGTAACACAAACTCCGGGCAATATTTCGTACATAAAAAACGTGATGCAGGTGCTCATCACTAAACCAGAAGAATTGGAGAGCCTAGAAAAACTCCTCCTCGACCGCATCCAAAAAAATCAAAACTCCGAAGTTTTTTCCGACCTCATCATCTGGGTAAACCTTCAGCAAAAAAATTTCTACGGAGCCTTTATACAGGCGCGCGCTTACGACAAACGGTTCAGGAAAGAACAATCCAAAACATTGGAGATAGCACAAATAGCACTCAACAATCAAGACTATGAAAATGCCGACAAAAGTTTTTCGTTTGTGGTGAAAGAATTTGCCGGAACAGAAAACGAATTGCCTTCACGATTGGGTGTGATCAAAGCGCGCGAGGCAAAAGTAAAAAAAAACTATCCGGTAAACCGCGATTCGATGCGGTACATAATTGGAGAATATACACGCTTCCATAAAAATTATCCCGAGAGCCTCAACGGTTTTGAAGCGTTGCTCAACAAGGCTCTGTTGCATGCCTACTACCTGCAAGAAATGGATTCGGCAGTTTACAATTTGCAAGGCTTGATAGCCAACAACAAAGTGGGGCCTCAAATGAAAGCCAAAGCCAAACTTGACTTGGGCGACATTTATTTATTGAAGGAAGAACCCTGGGAAGCCACGCTGTTGTACTCGCAAGTGGAAAAATCGCAGCGCGAAACCCCAATAGGCTATGAAGCCAAATTGAAGAACGCAAAGCTATCCTACTTTAAAGGAGATTTTAAACTGGCCGAAGAACATCTCGATATTTTAAAGCAAGCAACCACCCGCGAGATTGCCAACGATGCCATGGAGTTGAGCATGCGCATAAAAGAAAACACAACGTTCGATAGCACCGGAGCGGCCCTAAAGGAATATGCATCCATCGAACTCCTGATGGCGCAAAATAAAAATACTATTGCTTTGCAACGGCTACAAAATTTCAGAGTTACCCGAAAAGTGAAAATGAGTAGGGAAGAAGCTCTTCAAAAAAAAATATGGACATCAGAAGATCTTAAGAAAGACGTGGAAAAGCAAAAGGAAACAAAAAAGTATGGCTCATTGCTAGACTCCGTGTGGGTTGATGTGGACACCGAAGCTTTATCAACAACCATCAAAGACGATGTGTATTGGCTCGAAGCATCGCTGCGCCTCAAGCAAGGGGAATTTGACAAAGCACTGGCACTCTGCGAAAAAATTGTTACCGACTTTGGTGAAGACATACTTGCCGATGACGCTTACTTTTTGCAGGGCGAAATACAGGAACGGTACCTGAAGAACAATGACAAAGCGATGGAAATCTACCGCGAGTTTTTGAACAAATATCCGGGCAGCGTGTATGTGGCCGAGGCACGAAAACGCTTCCGGCAATTGCGTGGTGACTTTGATGACAAGCCGCTCAACTAACAACGCAAAATAATTTTCTTTTCATTTATGAAACCATATTCCATAAACAGCTTTATGCTGTGCGCATTAATCCTTACGGGATGTTCGGCACCTGCCCCCGTTGAAACAAAAAAACCTACCACCTACCCACAGCTTGTCGAGTTGTTTCAGGGTTGGCGTGAGTTCCAGGCACCACCGATGAGCGAAGGCGTGCCCGACTACTCCAATGCATCCATGAAGAAGCAACATGATGAATTGAAAAGCTGGCAACAAAAGCTCCAGGATTTTGACACTACTGGATGGCCCATAAAACATCAGATTGACTGGTACCTGATTTTTGCTGAAATGAACGGCCTTGATTTCGATCATCGCGTAATGCGACCCTGGGAACGCGACCCGGCTTTTTATAAAACATTGTGGATGGACCGCAGTGATGTACCCGCCCACGAGGGCCCCACGCATTCTGCTATTCTCGATCTGTGGAAGTATTCCTTTCCTCTGACAAGCGAAAGCAAAGAGAAACTGGTTAATCAAATTCATGCGATTACCCTATTGAACGAACAAGCCAAAGTCAACCTGACGGGCAACGCCAAGGATTTATGGATTGCTGGAATCCGCGATATCAAAACGCAAAGTCTTGATTTGGAAAACATATTGACTTTGCCCGGAGTCAGTGATCAGCCGGATGTAATTTCCGCTGTCAAGGAAGCGATTGCGTCCACCAATGATTTGGCAGCCTGGTTGGAAAAGGAGTCAACTTCTAAAACGGGCCCTTCTGGAATAGGAAAAGAAAACTATACGTGGTATCAGCAAAATGTGCACCTCGTACCGCTCACGTGGGAGGATGAAGTACTTCTTCTGAAACGTGAACTCGCACGAGCCTGGACAGCCTTAAAATTGGAAGAACACCGAAACCGAAATTTACCCGAACTAAAACCGGCTGATTCACCAGAAGCCTTTGCTGCATTATCCGAACGGTCAGCCAAAAGCTTATTGAATTTTTTGGAGAAGGATGAGATCGTTACGGTGAAAGAATATTTCGAGCCTGCACTGCGAGAACACCTGGGCAACTTTGTTCCCGCTGAGAAACGCAACTTTTTCATTATCACATTGCACCACGACCCGCGACCACTTTACTCTCATTTTTACCATTGGTTTGAGCTTGCGCAAATGGACAAAGAACCGCATGCCAGTGAAATCCGAAAAGGTCCATTGCTCTACAACATTTTCGATTCGCGCAACGAAGGCACTGCCACTGCGGTGGAAGAAATG
>JANOQB010000715.1:0-9919 GCA_031422215.1 Cytophagales bacterium
GGCCGTTCCATAGCCTTGGCACAAAGGTTGGCCTTTGCTTACTCTTTCACCTTTTTTAACAAGTGGGGTAAGGTTGATGCAAGTATCCTGATTAGTCCTTCTGAACTTGATCAAGGTATATGACTTCACTTCATCGTCAAACCGAACCAATTGTTGCTCGTCTGATACTTCGTACCTCACAACAATTTTCTTTGAGTCAACAAACTCCACCGTTCCTGGGCCTTCTGATAAAATCAAGGTACGGGAATCAAGTGCAATCCTGCTTTCAAGGCCGGTGCCTACCACCGGTGCCTCTGGTCGTACTAATGGCACAGCTTGACGCTGCATGTTAGAACCCATCAACGCACGGTTGGCATCATCATGCTCAAGGAAAGGAATGAGAGAAGCGGCAATGGATACAATTTGATTGGGGGCCACGTCCATGTAGCGGATATCTTTTGGATCCACCACTGGAAAATCCCCTTCAAAGCGCGCCTTCACTTTTGTTTCCTCCAACTCGCCACCGGCCTTTATCCTAATGTTTGCCTGGGCAATGTTGTGTGTGTCTTCTTCTTCAGCTGTTAAGAAGATTACATCTTTCCCTTTTACTTTTCCGTTTTCAACTTTGCGGTAAGGTGTTTCGATGAAGCCCATTTTATTCACCTTAGCGTGAACACAAAGGGACGAGATCAAACCGATGTTCGGACCTTCCGGAGTTTCAATGGTACATAAACGGCCATAGTGTGTATAGTGAACGTCACGGACTTCAAAGCCTGCACGCTCTCTGGAGAGACCGCCTGGCCCGAGTGCCGACATCCTTCTTTTGTGAGTGATTTCAGCCAATGGATTGGTTTGATCCATGAACTGCGAAAGTTGGTTTGTGCCAAAGAACGAGTTGATCACCGAAGACAACGTGCGCGCGTTGATCAAATCAACCGGCTTGAAGTCCTCATTGTCGCGAACATTCATTCTCTCTTTGATCGTTCTTGCCATACGGGCGAGACCTACACCAAATTGAGAATATAACTGCTCACCTACTGTTCTAACACGTCTATTGCTCAAGTGGTCAATATCATCCACAACAGCCTTAGAGTTGATAAGGCCGATCAGGTATTTCACGATAAGGATAATATCCTCTGTGGTTAATACACGTTGATCGAAGCTGAGGTCGAGACCTAACTTCTTATTAATTCTATAACGGCCAACTTCACCAAGATCATAACGCTTCTCACTAAAGAACAAGCTTTGAATGATGTCGCGAGCGGTTTGTTCGTCAGGAGCTTCTGTATTTCTAAGCTGACGATAGATTTGCTCTACCGCTTCTTTCTCAGAGTTAGAATTATCTTTTGCAAGCGTATTGAAAATGATGTGGAAGTCAGCAACGTTCACATCTTCTCTGTGAAGAATGATTGACTTAACGCCTGAATCCAAAATCGTATCCACGTCTTCGGCTGTGATCACATGGTCACGCTCCAATAATACTTCGTTACGATCGATAGACACTACTTCACCTGTATCTTCATCCACGAAGTCTTCGGTCCATGTTTTCAAAACACGGGCAGCGAGCTTGCGGCCTACTGTTTTCTTAAGCGTGTTCTTGTTGGCTTCGATTTCTTCAGAAAGGCCGAAGAGATCAAGGATATCTTTGTCGGTGCCATAACCAATGGCGCGGAGCAAGGTGGTGACTGGGAATTTTTTCTTCCGGTCGATGTAGGCATACATAACTGCGTTTACATCCGTTGCAAATTCTATCCACGATCCCTTGAAAGGGATGATGCGGGCAGAGTATAGCTTTGTTCCGTTTGTGTGTTTGCTCATAGCGAAAAACACACCTGGTGAGCGGTGCAATTGCGACACAATAACGCGCTCGGCCCCGTTGATCACGAAGGAGCCTTTCTCAGTCATGTACGGGATGTTTCCAAGAAACACTTCCTGCTCGATTGTTTCGAAGTCTTCATTGTCCTCGTCATTGCAGGTGAGGCGGAGTTTTGCCTTCAACGGCACCGAGAAGGTAAGACCGCGGTCGATGCATTCGTCCACATCGTACTTGGGCGGATCGATTGTGTAATCGACAAACTCAAGCACAAAATTTTCGCGCGAATCCGAGATCGGGAAATTCTCAGCAAACACTTTGAAGAGGCCTTCGTTTTGACGTTTTTCTGCCGGAGTTTCTATTTGAAGAAAATCCTTGAAAGATTGGAGTTGAATATCCAGAAAGTCAGGATATTCTAATACTTTCTCGATTGATGAGAAATCAATCCTGTTATTGGTTGTCTTCTTTGCCAAGGGACTTTAGATTTTAATTTCCAGGACCAGACTTACTAAAACTGTGTTGGGTACTCGTGCCAGCGATGGCACAAACGGGAAAAACCCCAGTCCCATCCCGGTTTTTTTCCAGGAGGGATTGGAGCTTAGTTCCGGTTTAGACGGTATCCTTCGTCTTCAAGAATTATTTCAACTCGATTTCGGCACCAGCCTCCACGAGCGTCTTCTTGAGGTTTTCGGCCTCGTCTTTAGGCAAGCCTTCTTTGATTGTTTTAGGAGCGCCATCAACTACGTCTTTTGCTTCTTTCAAGCCAAGACCAGTCAATTCTTTCACAAGCTTCACCACTTGAAGTTTGTTAGGGCCAGCAGCCTTCAACACAACATCGAAGTTGGTTTTTTCGGCCACAGCGGCAGCACCGCCTCCAGCGGCAGGGCCGGCCACGGCAGCAGCCGCAGCAGGCTCTATGCCATGTGTTTCTTTTAAATAAGAAGCTAATTCATTTACTTCTTTTACGGTAAGTTCTACCAGTTGATCGCCAAGTGATTTTACGTCAGCCATGATTGTAAGTGTTAATTTTTAAAGTTCAGTAGTTATTGTTTTCTTTCTTCCAACGCTTTTACCAAGCCCGCCACGGTGTTCTTGCCGCTCAACAAAGCAGACAATACATTCTTGGCAGGAGATTGCAGCAAGGATATTATTTCGCCCAGGAGTTGCTCTTTCGATTTCAACTCGCTCAGCGTGTTTAGGTGTTCCTCTCCTATAAACAGAGCGGAATCAATGGAGGCAGCTTTCAGGCCGGGTTTCCCCTCCTGCTTTTTTCTGTACTCCTTTATTACTTTGGCCGGTGCGTTTCCTGCTTCTTTCGAAAAGATAACACCCGAAAACCCATGAAGGGTTTTGAATACTTCTTCAAAATTACCTTCCTGCTTTTCCAATGCCTTGCGGATAAGCGTGTTTTTATAAACACGATATTCAACACCGGCATTGAAACACAACCTTCGGAACGCGTTGATCTGCGCTACCGTAAGGCCCGAAGCATCGGTAATATAGAAATGCTTGTGCTGTGAGAATTTCCCTGACAACACATCAATAATCTGTCCTTTTTCTTCCTTGGTCATTTCACAAATGATTATAGACTTCCTGCAATAGAACCTTTATCCACCACTACACCGGGGCTCATCGTAGAAGAAAGGGTAACACTTTGAATGTATGTTCCTTTTGATGAGGCGGGCTTTAACTTCAATACCATATTGATAAGTTCAACAGCATTATCTTTTAATTTTTCTGCTGTGAAGGAAGCCTTACCGATGCTGGCGTGAACAATTCCTTGTTTGTCGATTTTGAAGTCAACCTTACCGGCTTTCACTTCTTTCACGGCCTTTCCCACTTCAAGTGTTACCGTTCCTGACTTAGGGTTTGGCATCAGTCCGCGTGGGCCCAGCACTTTGCCTAACTTTCCTACTTTTGCCATTACGGTGGGCATGGTGATGATTACATCAACGTCTGTCCAGCCGCCTTCTATTTTTTGGATATAATCTTCCAAGCCTACGTGTTCGGCACCGGCATCTTTTGCTTCCTGAGCTTTGTCGGGGGTACACAGCACCAGCACACGAACCACTTTGCCCAAACCGTGGGGAAGAGATACAACGCCCCTTACCATCTGATCCGATTTTTTTGGATCCACACCTAAGCGAATATCCACGTCCACCGAAGCATCAAACTTGGTGAAGGTTATTTCCTTCAACACTTTTGCTGCATCTTCCAAAGAGTATTCCTTTTCAGGATTGTACTTGGTTAAGACTGCTTTTCTGTTTTTAGTCAACTTTGCCATTGTCTCTATTATTTTTCCCAAGGGGCTGTTCCACTTACCGATACACCCATGCTGCGAGCAGTGCCTGCAACCATCTTCATGGCCGATTCTATCTTAAATGCGTTAAGGTCGGGCATTTTTATCTCAGCTATCTTTTTGATTTGATCCCAGGAGATTGATCCTACTTTAACGCGGTTGGGCTCTTTCGATCCCTTTTGAACTTTGATTGCATCCATTATCAAAATGGCAGCAGGCGGTGTTTTAATGACAAAGTCAAAAGACTTGTCATTGTACATGGTGATCAATACAGGCAAAACCTGTCCTTGCTTATCCTGCGTTCTTCCATTGAACTGCTTGCAGAAGTCCATGATGTTCAAACCCTTTGAACCTAATGCCGGACCGATTGGAGGTGCTGGGTTGGCTTGGCCACCTTTAACCTGCAATTTCAAAAAACCTGTTACTTCCTTAGCCATTGTATTTTTCTTACTAGTCTATCTTTTCTACCTGCATGTAACTGAGTTCTACTGGTGTGTTGCGACCGAATATCTTCACCATTACATTCAATTTCTTCTTGTCTTCAAAAATCTCTTCTACCGATCCGGTAAACCCACTGAATGGTCCATCCATTACCTTCACCGATTCGCCCTTTATAAAAGGTGTTTCGAGTTTCACCTCAAACTGATCGATTTCATCAACCTTGCCGAGAATCCTGTTTACCTCCGATTGCCTTAACGCCACAGGTTCTTTATTGGTGGCACTGGAACCGTTGTTTCCAAGAAACCCAATAACACCCGGAATATTATTTACCGTATGATAAGCCTCGCCATTGGAAAGGTCTGCTGAAACAAGCACATATCCGGGGAAGAAATTTCTTTCCCTCACCCGCTTTTTGCCATTCCTCATTTCATACACCTTCTCGGAGGGGATCATTACCTGCGGAATAAACTCGACCAGTTTAGACCTTTCTATCTCAGTTTCGAGGTAAGACTTCACTTTCTTCTCCTGTCCGCTGATTACGCGTAATACATACCACTTTAGCTCTCCCATCAGGATTGTGTTTTAGAATTCTTTATAGAACCAAGCCAAAGCATTCTTAAAACCTAAATCCACAAACCCTATAACAATGGCAAATATGAAAGACGCGACCAACACAAGAATTGCGCTGCTTTGCAATTCATTGAATTTTGGCCAAGATACTTTGTTGCGTACCTCGTCTATGGACTCTAAAATGTAATTTTTTACTTTTTCCATCCTTATTTAACCTTTGCCAATCCTTTTGCACGGGTGGAGAGGGTCGAACTCCCAGCCAACGGTTTTGGAGACCGCTACTCTACCAATTGAGCTACACCCGTAAACTGTATTTGTTCGCTCCGACTTTTAAACCGCACCCGTGAAACCCTCGATTTAAAAGGACTGCAAATGTAGGATAAGAACCAAAGAAAACAAAAGCGTTTCCAAAGAAAAATCCTGGAAACGCTTTGTTTTTGATTATCAGTTACTTAAGTGAAAGCCCTGAGCTTACTGCTCTCTTCAATTTTGATTTTCGTTTGAATGAATTGATTCCATAACCCACGAAAGGGACTTGAAACTGCGATTCTGGCATCAGACGGACTAAGGGCTTATGGGAACACCCCAAATAATCCGTTATATAATAGAGTGTCAAGCAAAAAGCCCGCAAGGTTTGCAGGCTTTAATGGACTTTATCGAAGTAAAATTACTTTTTCAGGAATTTATGTGCTCTTTCAAAAAGCATCCTTCTGTCGGCAGTGATCGATGGGTCGGAATAAATCTTTGAGGAGAGTTCCGCCACCACGCCTTTCTTGTAACCTAACTTTTCGGCCATCTGCTCACAAAAATGTATTTCGCTGCGAAAAACATGGCCATCACTTTTCATCAGTTGAATGAGGTGATACAGGTTCTCGAATTTCTGGTCTTCTGAAAAGGTGTCCAAATTGCCAATCGGGGCTGGCTTCTTCAGCATCTCATCAATTTCAGATTTCGATAGGCCATTGGCCTTTCCAATGATATGTATGGTCTTGTTTTCTTTTTCTCCTACCTGCCTGTCGCTGGCGGCAAGGTTAATCAGCACATTTAATTGCTCTTTGATCATATTATTATTTTTTGCTAAAGTAGTTACTGGTTGTGTAAAATCAATTCAAAAAAACGGATATTTCTTACATCTTGTCGAAAAATGTTACGTATCTGAAGTATCATGCAACCCTATTCGGTCGTGGTGGTCTTTCCTTCAAAATTGTTATTATGAAAAAGTTGGCTAATGTAGTTGTGTTCCTGTTGGTGTCTTTCATTTCGGTGGCACAGCAGAGTGAAGTTAGGTCGGTGGGCAGTTTCAGTGGAGTGAAGGCTGGTGAAGCTATTGATGTTTATCTTAAGAAAGGAGATAAGGAGAGTGTGAGGGTGGAGACTTCGGGCACCGATGCATCCAATGTGATCACCGAGGTATCGGGCAGCTATTTAAAAATCCACATGAAAGATGGCCGGTATCGTAACAGGGATATAAAGGTATATGTGACCTATGTTTCCATCAATAAAATATCGGCCAGTTCTGCTTCCAATATTTTTTCAGAAGGCACTATCAAGTCATCGTCCCTGGATGTGAGCGTGTCCAGCGCGGGTTCCGTTGAGGTAACTATTGAAACTGAATCGGCTGTGGTGGAGGTATCCAGTGCCGGTGATGTTGTGCTGGAGGGCAAGGCCAAAAAATTGGAAGCCGAGGCGAGCAGTGCCGGTGAAATTGACGCTTACAATCTGGAAAGTGAAGTGGTGAACGCCAGTGCCAGCAGTGCCGGCAGTATTAAAGTAAATGTATCAAAACAATTGGAAGCCCATGCCAGCAGCGGTGGCAGTATCCGCTACCGTGGCGATCCTCATAAAACAAACACCGGGTCCAGCAGCGGAGGCTCGGTAAAAAAATCAAACTAAAACCCTCCTTCAAACAACTGCTTTCGGTTCCTCATCGAGTGGATAAGCCTTTCTTGTTTCGAAAACCTGTCTTCCTGCCGGTTCAATTCCCAATTGATATGGGCGAGTTTGAAATTTTTTAAGTACGAAGCCCCGGTTTTTCCGATTGAAAACCCTAGGCGTTTTAACACAAAGTTGTTCATACAATCAAATTTTTATAGAAAGACGTAAAAACTAGGATTATAGTTTAATGTTTATAGCAAATTGGACGAACTAAATACGCAGGGCACATACTTTCTATTCAATTTTTAGGTCATGTTTGGTTTCAATTTTTGATTTGTCACTTTTTTGTCTTGACCTGCCTTTGCCGAAGCGGCTACGCGCAGGCAGGCACAAAAAAGTACCCACGCCAAAGGCATCCCATTGGGGAAAAAAAGTCAAGACAAAAAGATGCTTCCTCCCGCATCCCATCGCACCCCCGCCTTTTTGTCGGGCCAGCGCACTTGAGTTTCAAGATAAAATATTCTCTACAGGATTTGATTTTCTACTGATTGGGTAATTGGTGCAACGGTTTGCTTTCAGTAAAATAGGATCGGATATAACCCTATCACCCAAAAAAAGGCATTCATTTAAAGAAAAGTATTTAAAAAATTATCCTTATGTGCCGAAAAAAAATATAATTTTGCCGCCATCCGATTAAAAACAAAACAACCACTATGGCACATTTACGATTTGAAGCATTGAACAAACTAAATGGTCGCGCAAAAGTCCATGTAGAGCCAAGTACCCCACACATCTCCAAGTTTTTTGGGGAGAATGTATTTGGCATGGAACAAATGCGGGCCACCCTTGCCCCGGCCGTCTTTAAGAAAGTCAGTCAGGCAATTAAAAATCACGAGAAAATTGATGAGGTCACTGCCGATGCTGTAGCATCCGCGGCCAAGTCTTGGGCCATTGGCAAAGGGGCCACTCATTTCACACATTGGTTTCAACCGATGACGGGCGGAACCGCTGAGAAGCATGATTCTTTTTTCGATGCCCTTTCGGGGATTGAAAAATTTAAGGGAAGCGAATTGGTGCAGCAAGAACCAGACGCATCTTCATTTCCCAGTGGTGGCATCCGCTCCACATTCGAAGCGCGCGGTTACACTGCGTGGGATCCTACCTCGCCCATGTTTCTCTATGGAAAAACATTGAGCATCCCCACCATCTTTGTCTCTTACACAGGAGAAACGCTTGACACAAAATCACCGTTGTTGAAGGCACTGAAAGCCGTGGACAATGCAGCCACCCAGGTATGCCAGCTTTTCGATAAGGACATACAGCATGTAGTAGCATCGCTTGGGGCCGAGCAGGAATATTTTGCGGTTGACAGAGCGTTGTTCAATGCGCGCCCCGACCTGGTGATGGCAGGCCGCACCGTGTTTGGCCACTCACCGGCACGAGGCCAGCAATTGGAAGATCATTATTTTGGAACCATACCCGGCCGTGTGTATGATTTCATGCGAGATTTTGAAATTGAAAGTTGGAAATTGGGGATACCCGTGCGCACACGGCACAATGAAGTGGCACCAAGCCAGTTTGAAGTGGCCCCGCTTTTTGAAGAAGTGAACGTGGCCAACGACCACAACCAATTGATGATGGACGTGATAAGCCGTGTTGGCGAAAAGCACGACCTTAAAATTCTGTTCCACGAAAAACCATTTGCCGGCCTCAACGGAAGTGGCAAGCACAACAACTGGTCGCTCATTACCGACACGGGTGTAAATTTGTTTGCACCATCCAGTTCGGCCCGCGATAACTTACTCTTCCTTACATTCTTCATCACCACCGTAAAGGCCGTGCATGAACATGCCGACTTGCTCCGCGCAAGCATTGCCACGGCAGCCAATGATTTCCGCTTGGGTGCCAACGAAGCACCTCCGGCAATCATGTCGGTGTTTATTGGTTCACAAATGTCGGCTGTGTTGGATGAGCTTGAGAAAAAAGGAAACGTGAAGATTGAGAAAGGCGACAACATGTACATGAAGTTGGGCATCGATCAAATCCCCGAAATCATACTTGATGCCACAGACCGTAACCGCACTTCTCCATTTGCCTTTACAGGAAACAAATTCGAATTCCGTGCCGTGGGCGGCAGCGACAATTGCGGCACTCCCATGACTGCCCTCAACTTGATTGTGGCCGACCAGCTTACAAAATTCCACGAAACCGTAAGCAGCGAAATAGAAAAAGGCCAGGAGAAAAGATTGGCCATTGTAAATGTGTTGCGCAAATACATCAAAGAATCGAAAGCCATTCGCTTTGAAGGTGATGGTTATAGCGATGAGTGGGTGAAGGAAGCTGAGAAAAGAGGTCTTGGCAACATCAAAAATATGCCACGTGCCATAGAAGCCTATACGTCCAAGAAGTCGTTGAGCCTCTTTGAGAAATATGGAGTGATGAACCACAAAGAGGTGGAGGCACGCAACGAAATAAAATTGGAGAGCTATATCAAGAAGGTGCAGATTGAAGCGCGTGTAATTGGTGACCTCGCCATGAACCACATCATACCAACGGCCATTGCCTATCAAAACAAGTTGATACAAAATGCCAACGGGTTGAAGGGGTTGGGATTGGATAACAATGCCGTGCTTCAAACCATTAAGGAAATAAGTGGACACATTGAAACTATAAAAACGGGTACCCGCGAAATGGTGGACGAGCGCAAGCGCATCAATAAAATGACAGACACACACAAGCGCGCCTTTGCTTATTGCGATGATGTGAAAGAAAAATACTTTGACAAAATCCGTGATGCCGTTGACAAATTAGAATTGTTGGTTGACGATGAAGACTGGCCCTTGGTGAAGTACAGAGAGTTGTTGTTTTTGAGGTAATACTTTTCAGACAACTTACATTACGGATCATAAAAGCCCGCTTTCTTAGGAGAGCGGGTTTTTTTT
>JANOQB010000716.1:0-1798 GCA_031422215.1 Cytophagales bacterium
CCACCACCGCGCAAGTTTGGCTGCGCATATACGCCTCCATTTTCCAACCACGAAATGCGCGATGGGCTAAAGCCAGGAGTGAGACTGATGTTAAATCCACCATAAGCATAGAGCCACGTTGGGTTCTTGCCATTGAGCTCGATGCCTTTTTTATGCACAATGAACATGGGCACTCTGGTGCTGTCCTTACTGGTAAAGAAAACCTGTTTGGTTTCGTAATCTTCAGGATTGAAATCAACTTTGGGCTGATAGTATAAAGAAGATTTTCCTGACGCTAAGTCGTACTTAAAAATTGTGGTGGGATACGTGAAGGAGGTGAACGAATAGTATAGCTCTTTGTCTTTTTCTTCGGCACCAAAGCCCCCTGCCGAGCCTATGCCCGGCAACGCAACTTCGCGCACCAACTTTCCTTTCATGTCAAATTGTTTCACTTGCGTTTTTACATCCACGGTGTAATCGGCAAACAAATAGCCACCACCTGTGGATGCGCTCAACACATTTTGTGTTTCAGCGATCACGTCTTTCCAGTTTTCAGGTGTTGGCTTTGCGAAATCTGTTTCCACTACGCGGTTGTTGGGCGCGTTCAAATTGGTTTGTATCAACAGCCTGCTCCCTTCATTTCCGATCACGTTGTTCTCCGTATCGAAATTATCCACCACCGTGATCAATTTTCCTTTTGGATCGCTCAGGTCCTGAATATAAAGCTCGTTGCCGGTTGTGCTCGTGGCTGCCGAGATAATTAAAAAGCGTTCATCTTCGGTGAGCCCTCCGCCCACATACCTGCGCGGATTTTTATCGTCACCGAAAATAAGTTTGTCGTCACTGCGGGGTGTGGCCACTTTGTGATAATACAATTTATGGCTTTGTGTTTTGGCCGATAGCTGGCTGCCCTTCGGCTTGTCGTAGGTGCTGAAATAAAATCCATCGTTTCCCCGCCACGAAATTCCGCTGAACTGTTTGATGTCGCGCAAGGTATCTTCCAAAATAGTTTTGTCAATGGCATTCATGATGATAGCCTCCGTCCAGTCGGCACCGCCTTTGGAAATTTGATAGGCCACGCGCGAACCGTCTTTTGAAAACGAAACTCCGGCCAACCGTGTGGTGCCATCTTTCGAAAACCTGTTGGGGTCAAGAAAAACTTCCGCTTCACCTTGCTCTCCTTTTTTGCGATACAATACAAAATGGTTTTGCAAACCTTCGTTCTTATAAAAATATATGTAGGCACCACGCTTGAAGGGGGATCCCAACTTCTCATAATTGTTGAGTGCCTCCAATCTTTTTTTGATCTCATCGCGATAAGGGATTTTTTCGAGGAAGCCAAACGTAACTTCATTTTGGGCTTTCACCCAATCGGCAGTTTCCTTTGTGGTGTCGTTTTCCATCCACCGATATGGGTCAGGCACCGCTTCACCAAAATAATTGTCAACCGTATCCACTTTGGCTGAAACAGGATATTGGGAAATCACTTCTGGTTTGGGCGGGGTGGAGCAAGACATAATCATCGAAGCAAGAAAGATGGAACAAATCAACAATTGGTTTTTCATGGGATTTTTCTTTAGAGGCGACAATATTAACAAGACAGATTGTGGATATCAAGACCTATTTAAGTGGAGAGAAAGAGAACCCTTGAATTACGATTGTTGTAACTTAATGCCCAACTACGTGTTATCAAACTATGGAAACAAAAATATTGGTTGCTTTAAATGTAGTTGCCCTGGCCGGTGTGCTCGTAATAAATACACTTGCCATCACCCTTCCAATCAACGGCATGAGTACAGGAGATATTTCCGAATTGTAT
>JANOQB010000717.1:0-2553 GCA_031422215.1 Cytophagales bacterium
CCGATGGTGGCCACAAACTCGAGCGTGGTGTTTGCCAACGGCTTTATAATGGGGATAATACGCTGCCTGCGCTTGGCCTCAAAGATCATGAAAAGCAAGAGCGTGAAAATGGAAATATAGTACGCCCAACGCAAGGGCTCGTTGGTGAGGATGTAGCGCAACGGTGTGGCCGATTCCATTCTTCCCAAATGATAAAACTCGGTGCGGTATGTTTTTCTCTCCGGTAAATATGAAAGTGACGTGGCAACGAAATCATGGTTTCCGTTTGCCAGCAAATAAATATTGGTAAACACAATGGGCGTACAGTTGAGGATGAGAGTTCCTTTGCCCCTGCTAATCCGCACGGTTGCCGGTTGGTTGAAATCGTTTTTCACCAATACGGTTGCGTTTACAGAATCAATTTTTCGGAAGTAGTTATAAATACTGGCTTGCTTGTAACTGAATTGCCGCGATGTATCCATAACGGGGCTCACAAAATGCAGCGAGGCAGAATCATTTTGGTCAAATCGGTTTTCTCCCTGAAAGAAAGCGTCACCGGTCACCAGGCCAAGCGTGTCGGCAAAAGTGCAGGAGAAATTGCTGGACGAGATGAAAGCTGTTGCCCCGTTTTCAATCAAGGCCAACAACACTTTTGTGTCTTCCTTATCGGGAGCAAAGCGCGAACTGATGATGAAAATATTTTCTTGCGATCGCATGGAGTCTTTCAACTCATAGACAGTCTTATAAGAGTTTGTAAATTTTTGATCTTTAAAATGACCGGGAAGAAGCGCCCCTAACGCATAGGTGCCATACGGATCTTTGGATAGGTGCGAAAAGTGCAGGCTCCAGTTATGCTGGTCGGTTTTAGACAATGTAACGAAGGCAAGCAAGGCCGCGAGCACACTGATGTAAGCAATATATTTCCAGTCCTTGGTCATCAATTCATTTTAATCCGCCATTCGGCAAACGTATTTTTTATCTTTTTAAACTGAGTGTCGCTGATGGAGAAATTTCCGTACCACGCATAGTCGAAATAAAAACTCAACTCATTGAGCCCGGTTTTTAAATCAGGGGCTTTCAGTTCATCCACATATTCGTGATTGGTTTTTCCTGGATTGAAATCAATCAAATGCTTGTCAGACAAAAGTTTGAGTGCATGGAGGAACACCAGCCGTGTGGCCAGCCTGTATTCGTTTTTTTCAGTCGCCTCGCGTATCAGTTTTTCAAAATCCATCTCATGGATATTTTCATGAAACACCGAATAGGATTGCTTGCCGTTGTCGGCCCCGGAATAAAATACCCGGAAGGCATTTACTTTCAGGAAGGCCATGATGACAACTATCAGCAGCACTCCGGCCAATGTGTAAAGCAATATCCTGCCGAGGTCCGTAGTGGTGGCCTTTGCAAACAACGTGGAGAACAACCATGCCAGCCATTGCTTGAACCGGTCCCATAAACTCTCGGCAATGGTAGGGGGCTGTTCGTAGTGCAAGTCCTCATCGGATTTTAGTTTCTCAAGTTCCGTATTTGAAAAAGACCGGGTTTCTATTTTCAGGGTGTCAACCGCCCCGTCAAATTCCTTTTCATCATCGTCATCCTTGTTGGCTTGTTCAATTGAATCGATTGCTTCTGAAATACCTGAATCTTGCGACCAGGCATGGCCAGCAATGAAAATAAAAAAAAGGAATGGGAGCACCTTCACGAGCAATGGGTGAGAAGGTTACAATGAACAATATGCAATTGACAAATATTGTCTGCGCATTTGTCAATTGCCCTTTTGCCAACTGTCAATTCAAAATAAACTTCCATTTGTAAAAAATTAATAATGCTCTTCTGGCCGTTTGCTCTCGGCAGGTGCCTGCCCAAGATTTTCTATCTGGCCAAGCAATCCTTTTGCTTCTTTTAATTCCACCAAGTTGAAATACTGAAACGCGATGCCCACGTTGGGCAATGCCGCCATGAGCATGTTGGTCATATAGTAAAGTGTAAAAAACACAACGGTCCATATTTTCCACGCTGAAGAAGGCTCGATCATCGTGCCGCTATTGATAGAATGAAGGCTGTTTATGACCATGACCACATAGTAGGGCATTATAAAAATGGAACTTACGGTGGACATGATCAGGTACAAAAGCATCGTAAGCCCAAAGGTGCTCCACCACTTTCCATTGTTCACCAACCGGAAAGACCGGACTAACGAATCGATGAAGTTTTTCTTTTCATAGGTTTGGATAAAATAGGTAAGGGAAGAGCTGAAAAGCAGAAAAAAAATCGCCCCGATAAAAAAAACAAATCCAAAAAAGATAAGGAAAGGGGAAACATTGCCCAACACGATGATAGGGATGAGCAATACCAGATATGCCAAAATGAACAAGACGAAGAAAAGCACCGATGTGCCGAGATACGGCCAAAACATTTTCTGTACCTGCTGCCACACTTCGTTTACGTCAATCTCATTGCTTTTCTTTTTGTCGTAAATCACCAAGTAGGCATTGATGGCCGCCAGGCCCACCACAAAACTGACGGTGAGGAACACAAACATGAGGATCATCTGTAACCAAAAACTCACCGACA
>JANOQB010000718.1:0-9805 GCA_031422215.1 Cytophagales bacterium
TGCAAAACCCATCATGGGCATTTGTTTCTGGCTGGCACGATAAGGTGAACGAATTTAAATTTCCCATTGCAAACGATGAGCAAGAAGTTGTGAATGATTTTCACTACCGCAAGTTGCTTACTGGTAATTATATCGGGATGCATGCTACTGTGCTTTATCAGCGATGGGTTTTTGATTATTTCCAATTTGATACATCGCTCAAAGCGTGCGAGGATTATGACTTGTATTTTAAGATTGCCAGAAAGTTTCCCGTGGGCAATCACAGCCAAAAGATTGCAGCCTATCGCATTCATGGACAGAACATGTCGGCCAAAATACCTTTTATGTTAGAACATGTGCTGCTGGTGTTGAAGCGGCAACACGGATTGCTGATCGATGAGGCAGAGCGCAATGCCTATAATCAAGGAATGGTGATTTGGAACGAGTACTACGTATCAAAGTTATACCACACTTTAGTGGCGGATGTTTGGAAAGCACCACCGTGGCCATCACGCGATGAACTTTCGTTGTTGGCGCGAAAACCCAAATGGCTTTTGTCGCTTGCTGTGAAAAGATTTGGACAAACAATTAAAGATATAAGTAAGAAAATATTGCCGGACGTAATTCTACGGATGCTGTTTCGTGCAGGGTTTTTTGAAAAATACTCGCCACGCTTGGGAAATATCAAGACAGGAGACTTTGAGCGGGCCACTCCATTTAGTTTTGATTTTGGTTTCGAGCGGGGTGGGCCTATCGACCGATATTTTGTTGAAACATTTCTCGATCTCAACAAGAAAAACATTTTCGGTCGTGTGCTGGAGATTGGCGACAATGAATACACGTTGCGCTACGGGGCTGAGGCGGTTAAGCAAAGTGATATTTTTCACATCGATGAGAAAAATAAAAAGGCCACGATCATTGGCGATCTTAGCGATGCACCGCACGTTCCGTCCAACACCTTTGATTGCATTGTGCTCACGCAAACCCTCCATGTTATCTATGATTTTAAAGCGGCCTTGCAAACATGCCATCGCATTTTAAAGCCCGGAGGTTGTCTTCTGGTAACCGTGCCTGGCATCAGCCATATCGATCATGGCGAGTGGAAGGAATATTGGCTTTGGTCGTTCACGGATAAATCTATTCGCAGGTTGATGAACGAGTTTTTTAAACCGGAAAGAGTTGAAATAAAAACATACGGAAATGTTTTTGTGGCTTCGGCCTTTCTTTATGGAATGGGTTTGCCTGAAATAAAAAAGAAATATTTGGAGAAGCACGATCCAAGTTATCAAGTTGTTATTTCAGTGAAAGCTTTTAAAGCGTAACAAGGTGGAGAGCCAAATACTTTACCGGATTAAAAAGAGGTTATCCAATAAGGGATTGATCCTCATGTACCATCAAGTGGCCACTGTGGCCTGCGACCCGTGGCAGTTGGCCGTTAGCCCGGAGAATTTTGATTCACATCTCACCATCCTCAAAAAGCATTTTCAAGTCGTGTCGCTTGAGGAAATGATAACCAATTTGAAAAAATTGCCTCTTGGAAGGCGCATGGTGGCCATAACTTTTGATGACGGCTTCAAAGATAATTTTGACATTGCCGCACCCTTGTTTGAAAAGCGTAAGATGCCTGCTACATTCTTCATTGCCACCGGCCTTATCGGCACCAACAATATGTTTTGGTGGGATGCATTGCTCCATATATTCCTGGCAACAGAGAAACTTCCGGACGCTTTGCACATAAACATTTCGGGCAAGGATTTTAATTATGTGTTGGATACTGAATCTTTGCTTTCTGATACAGCACGACAAGAGATCAACCGTTGGAATTATGAGCGGCCCATTCCCAACAAAAGGGTTGACCTTTATTTTAAAATTTGGGAGCAGTTGAAGCCGCTCACGATCGCTGCAAGGAACAGAATAATTGACGAGTTGAAGCAGTGGGCGAGAGGCGACTATTCATGGCCTGGATATTCCGGACTGATGGATGTTGATCAGGTGAGGGAGTTGAGCAAACACCCACTCTTCACAATCGGTGCCCATACAGTAAACCATCCCGCGTTGGCCATGCAAACAGATTTGGAGCAGGCGTTTGAATTGAATGAAAGCAAAAAAACATTGGAGGGCTGGTTGGGAAAAAAAGTTGACAGCATTGCCTATCCGTATGGAAATTATAATGCGGCAACGCTGTCGTTGGCAAAAGCCGCAGGATTTAGGATTGGTGTTTCAACAGAGGAGAAAGCCGTTGGGCGAGGTTCCAATCTTTTGGATATGCCGCGCTATCAAGTGAAGGATTGGGGGGCAGCCCAGTTCCATAGCAATCTTTCTGAGTGGTTTAATAAAAATTGATGCTGATGAAAAGCGAGTTGCCTTTGGTTTCGGTAGTGCTTTGTTTTTACAATGAAGAGCGGTTCATTCATGAGTCAGTTCAAAGTATATTGCAACAAACCCATGCATCGTGGCAATTGCTATTGGTGGACGATGGTTCAGTGGATCAAAGTGTGGCCATTGCAAAGAAATATGCCTCTGATTTTCCTGACAAAATTATTTACGTAGAGCATGAAGGCCACGCCAACAAGGGATTGAGCGCAAGTAGAAATGCGGGGATTAAATTGTCAACCGGGCAGTTCGTTGCTTTCATTGATGCCGATGATGTGTGGTTGCCTCACAAACTTGCCAACCAACTTTCAATTTTCAACAGCCATCCCGAAGCCATGGTAATCCTTGAAGCGTCTTCGTATTGGTATAGTTGGAACAACCCCAAAGCAAAGGATATACTCATCCATGTAGGTGTGCCACCCGGCAAGGTTTATCCGCCACCTCAACTAATGTTGCAGCTTTACCCACTGGGAAAAGGCGCTGCACCTGTGCCTTCAGGAATTATGGCGAGGCGCACGGTGCTGGAAAAAACCCTTTTTGAAGAATCATTCCGGGGCATCCATCAGATGTATGAGGATCAGGGCTTTCTTTGTAAAATTTACCTTCGCGAAAAAATTTTCATTTCATCCGAATCAAATAATTTATACCGTCAACGCCCTTCCTCTTTGGTGTCGTCCGTATATGAAACGGGCAAGTACGATACTGTGAGAAAAAATTATTTGGAGTGGTTTGAGAAATTTTTAACACGCGAAGGAATTCAGCATCCAGGGGTTTTTAAATTGTTGGAGAAGGCATTTTTACCTTACCGTAATCCCATTCAATACCGTTACACAGTGGAACTTCCCCGTAAGGGAAAAAGTTTTATCGCTGGCATTTTGGTGAAGTTGGGTGTGCTACATTATCCTAAAAAATGATGCACCCGAAACTGACTGTGTTGATGCCTGTGTATAACGCCTCGCCCTATTTGAGAGAGGCGATGGACAGTATTTTACAGCAAACTTTTAGCGAATTTGAATTTTTGATTATTGATGATGGCTCCACGGATGAGAGCGTTTCAATCATAGAAAAATATAATGACCCCCGGATACGGTTTCTTAAAAATGAAAGGAACATAGGCATATCGGCCACGCTCAATAAGGGCATTGAGATTGCCAACTGCGAACTGATTGCGCGCATGGATGCCGATGATATTAGCTATCCTGAACGTTTGCAGAAGCAATTCGATTACATGACATCCCATCCGGATTGTGCATTGCTTTCAACCTGGGCGCGCGTAATCACACATGAAAAAAAATTTGTCCGCCTTGAGAAATACCGGAGTAATTTCTATCACTACAACCTCACTTTCGAGTGCTGGATGTATCACCCAACAGTATTGTTCAGGCGAAAACCAGTAGTTGATGTTGGCATGTACAGCATGCCCTATTCGGAGGATTATGATCTGTTCTGGAAGTTGTCCATGAAGTATCCAATTTATAATCTTGCCGAGGCTTTGGTAGATTACCGGTTATCGCCAACCAGCTTAAACACGGTGACAAAAAAAGTTGAATATGACATTGCCAATGAACAGAATGTGCTGCGCAATATCCGATATTATATGGGCGGTGATTTTGAATTGAGCAAGCCATGCCTTGAATGTTTGCGGCATAATTTTTTGCCCATGCTGGCGGATGGAAATCCACAGAAAATTTTAAAATGCCTCGAAACACTCGACCTTATTACCCAAGCTATTTTAAAAAAGAATGATTCAGTTGTTGATGGAGACTCGATAAAGCAAGCAGCCTATTTTAAAAAGCGTTTTATCTTAACGCAATTTGGTCGCGATCTGCCAATACACAAGGCTGTGTATTTACTGATGCGGACAGGGTCGTGGTCTATATTGGCAACCCTCATCAAAGATTTTTTTAAGTGGAAAGTTGATAAGGCAAAGCAACTTGTGAAAGTTTAAAATAGCTTGATGAAAACCAAACAAGAATTTGATGTGCCCCGCGAGAGGATCCCAAAATCTCCACCCTCCATCCAACCGGTTTCTTCGGAGGGGCCACGGCCACTGTGGTCGGTTATGGTGCCTGTGTTTAATTGTTCTGGATTTCTGAGAGAGACATTGGAAAGTGTTTTATGGCAAGACCTAGGCGAATCGCACATGCAAATTGAAGTGGTGGATGATTGCAGCACCAATGTTGATGTGGAAGCAATTGTCCTTGCGATTGGCAAAGGCCGGATTGGTTATTTCCGCCAACCAAAAAATGTAGGTAGCCTTTGGAATTTTAAAACGTGCATTGACAGGGCCAACGGAAAGTTGGTGCATATCCTTCACGGAGATGACAAGGTAAGGCCAGGGTTCTATACGCACATGAGCAACCTTTTTAATTCATATCCTTCTATTGGGGCGGGCTTTTGCCGCTTTGCCTATATCAATGAACAAAGTGAGTTTCTTTTCAATCAGCCAAAAGAGATGGGGCATGCAGGGATATTGAATAATACTATCGAAAGGTTATGTGAGAGACAAAAAATACAATATGCATCGATGGTGGTGCGAAGGGAAGTGTATGAAAGTCTCGGATCATTTTATGGCGTTGAATATGGCGAAGACTGGGAGATGTGGGTGCGGATTGCAGTCCAATATCCCATAGGCTACAATCCCGAAGTGCTTGCCGAATACAGGCGGCATTCCAACTCTATTTCGGGGCAATCGTTTTTAACGGCCCGCAATATGGAGTGCCTCGAATGGGTGATGGGCATCATCGAAAAACATCTTCCGCCAGGAAAAAAAGCACCGGTCATGCTGCGTTGCAGAAAATTCTATTCTCATTATGCGCTTCGCGTGGCCAAGTCAATCTGGGTCGATTACAGGAATAAAGTTGCTGTGGAGTTGCAAATCGCGGCTGCATTGCGATTGCATCCCAATATTATGCTTACTTTTCAAATTATTTTACTACGAGCAAGAATGTTTGTTGGCCTATGACTGATCTTGGGGTTTCCATTGTTATTTGTTGTTATAATGGGGCACATAGACTACCGGAAACCATCCGGCATATTGCGCGGCAAATTGTGCCACCGGAAATCCCATGGGAATTTATTCTTATTGATAATGCCTCCACGGATAACTCAGCCGCTATTACCAAATCAATTTGGACTGAGCATAACAACCCAACGACATTACGAGTAATATCCGAGCCTACCCCTGGGCTTAGCCACGCCAGGTTAAAAGGGTTTGAATCCGCGAAATACAATTTCATAATTATGTGCGATGATGATAACTGGCTTCAACAGGATTATGTGGCCATGGTATTTTCTTCTATGGTCGATAAGCCAAATGTGGCTGTGTTGGGTGGCATGGGTGAACTTGTCTATGAAGTAGAACCTCCAGATTGGATCAAGACTATGAATATTTTTGCTGCGGGACCTCAAGCGGAGACGAACGGAAAAGTGAAGGATTACAAACTTTACGGTGCAGGCTGTGTAATAAGAAAATACGCTTATTTCAATTTACAAAAAATGGGTTTTAAAAGCCTTCTATCCGATAGAAAAGGAATAGAACTTAGCTCGGGTGGCGATTACGAACTTTGTTATGCCTTTGCCTTGGCCGGATATGATTTGGTTTATGACGACCGCCTCCGGTTCAAACATTTTATCACCAAGGAGAGACTGACCTGGGAGTATTTCATACGGTATGCGAAGGAAAGTTCCAAATGCTTTGACGTGCTAGAGGCCTATAAGTTTGTTGCGGTTCTTGGCGTGAAAAACTTCAATCAGATGCGATTGAAAAATTTGTACTATTCTCTTCGTATCTATTTAAAAATAAACTTTAGGTTATTGTTTGCAGGCAAAAACTCTCCTCAGTGGAGAATATTATATTTTAAATTCATTGAATTCAAATACAAAATCAAAACGTTGGTGAAGGAAGCCCGCAACATGCATAGATATCACAGCGAGGTATTGGAGTTTAAGGAAAAAGTTGAGCGGGAAAGGGCAGGTGAATAACGACAGTCTAAATTACCCAGTTGAGAAAATCTCAGAGCCAATAATACTTCCCTCAGCCGTGCCTAACTATTGAAACGGGTGCATTTCAAAATGTCACACCATTCCAGTAACACCTCCAAGGTTTTTAAAAACCTTGGAGGTTTTTAGAGCATGACATTTTCAAATGCACCCATTGAAACTGTTGGCCAGCCTATTTTCTTGAAAGTGTTTTCTCTACGGCCTTTACTATGTTTTCCTTATTTAGTCCATACTTTTTTAGCAACTGCATTGGTGTTCCACTTTCACCAAAGGAATCATTCACCGCTACCATTTCTAATGGGGCAGGGTAGAAGCGGCTTAGCACTTGGGCAACAGTGTCACCAAGACCTCCGTTGATCTGATGTTCTTCGCAGGTAACGGCACACCGGGTTTTTTGAATGGATGAAAGGATCGCTTCAACGTCCAGCGGTTTGATGGTGTGGATGTTGATCACTTCCGCGCTGATTCCTTTTTCCGCCAGTATGGCTTCGGCTTCAATGGCCTCCCACACCAAGTGGCCAGTGGCAAAGATGGTCACGTCTTTTCCTTCAATCATTTTATCAGCCTTGCCAATTGTGAAGGGCCTGTCGGGGGCAGTGAATATTGGCCAGCTTGGGCGGCCAAAGCGAAGATAGGCGGGACCAATATGGGTGCCAAGGGCGATAGTTGCTGCCTTTGTTTGGTTGAAATCGCAGGGCACGATCACGGTCATTCCGGGCAGCATTTTCATCATGCCTATATCTTCAAGTATCTGATGTGTAGCTCCATCCTCACCCAGCGTTAAACCTGCATGGGAAGCACATATCTTAACATTCTTACCAGAGTAAGCTATTGATTGACGGATTTGATCATACACCCTGCCAGTTGAAAAGTTTGCAAATGTGCCCGTGAAAGGAACCTTGCCACCGATGGTCATGCCAGCCGCCATCCCCATCATATTGGCCTCGGCAATTCCTACCTGAAAGAAGCGATCGGGAAACTCCTTTTTGAAGGCATCCATCTTCAATGATCCCGTAAGGTCGGCACATAATGCCACCACATTGGGGTTCGATTTTCCAAGCTCGTGCAAGCCGGCACCAAAGCCAGAGCGGGTGTCTTTCTTTTCGGTAAACGTGTATTTGGTCATAGTAAAAAAATTCGTGCAAGTTTATGCAATCTCAAGCTAACTTCCGCTTGATCGATTATGGATGAGGAAAGAAATGTTTAAAATGCCCAACCCAAAAGCGCATCTAAAGCGCCCACGTGTAGTGCTGTCGGTTAAGGGCGGGGTCAAAAAATAAAATCCCACAGCGAAATAAGTCCACACTGCCATATACCAACTGATGACGTCTCAGCTCCTTCCAGGCGCGGGCCATTTCTGCTGAATAATGAATATCGTCCAACACAATTATTCCCTTTTCGGAGATACGTTTGGAAATCAAATGGAAGTACCGCATGGTGGCATCATAGCGGTGGTTGGCGTCCATCAGCACAAAATTTATTTTTGTTCCATTTAACAAATAATCTGAGAGGGTGCCGTCAAGGTTGCCCTCTATCAAATCGATATTTTGTGCGTTGAAGTATTCAAAATGAGTGAGCGCCACATGGATCATGGAAACACTTCCTTCAAAGGTGGTTATGTGTGCATTGTTTTTTTGAGCCAGGTACAAGGTGGTAATCCCCATTGAGGTGCCCAGTTCTAATATTTGTTTTGCATCTATGTAGTGGATGATCCGATTGTAAAGCCTGCAATATGCCGCAGTGCTAAGGCTTGTTTGAGCTACTTGCGATAGGGCACGCTTGTAATTTTTAAAGTGGGGTGATTTTGCTCCCAGATCATGGATGGTTACTTCTGTTTGATCCGTCAATAATTTTAGGCGCACTTTTTCTATTGCCGCAAACGCTGCCCCATCGGGTTCATCCTGTTTGATCACCTTATTATAAAAGTCAAAGAAGAAAGGGGAGTGTATGGAGTGCTCGTCAACGGCATTGAGCCAATGATTGAGGTATGCGTTGATCTGGAAGGATTTTGACACCGGACTGGATGCTTGCCGCTGGATACTTGGAGGTGTTAGTTAAGCCGGATGGGAACAATCATTGTAAACGCTGGTACCAATACATTAAATTTCACTCCGTCCACAATGCGCTCCATTTGATACGTGCCCACCATTTTGCCTATGCCCGATTTGAGGTTGCATCCTGAAACATATTGATGATTCTGACCTGGTTCAAGTATTGGTTGCTGGCCCACAACACCTTCACCTTCTACTTCGCGGGTGAAATATCCGGCATCGGAAATATGCCAATGCCTGCGAAGCAGTTGAATGGTAAATTCGCTTTTGTTTTCAATGGTGATGCGATAGGTAAATACATAGTGATATTGGCTGGGGCTTGAGTACGATGGTTGGTACTCCGTTTCCACGCTAACTTTAACTCCTTGTGTTATTTCGGTGATCATGTGATCAAAAATATAATTTTTTTCTATTTTTCTACCCGGTTGCGAAATCCTTTCATCGAAATTTAATAAATGAGCCTTACGGTAAAAATTGCCCCTTCCTGGAAATCAAAATTAGAGCCTGAATTTCAAAAGCCATATTTTGAATACCTTATCAAATTTGTAAAGGACGAATATCGCAGCAACACCATCTATCCTCCTGGCAATGAGATATTCCGTGCCTTTGATTGTGCGGATTTTAACGAGGTAAAGGTAGTGATAATAGGGCAGGACCCTTATCATGGTCAAGGTCAGGCCAATGGCCTCTGTTTTTCGGTGCGCGATGGAGTAACCATGCCACCTTCCTTAAAAAATATCTTCAAAGAAATACAAAGTGATTTGGGAAAACCATTTCCTACAAACGGTGAACTCGAGCGATGGGCCCGCCAAGGTGTACTGTTACTAAATGCAACACTCACGGTAATGGCTTCCTCACCCGGCTCTCACCAAAACAAAGGATGGGAAACGTTCACCGATGCTGTAATCAAACAGGTTTCGGATCAAAAAAATAACATCGTTTTCCTTTTATGGGGAGCCTACGCTCAGAAAAAAGGAGAGATCATTGACCGCACCAAGCATTTGGTTTTAATGTCGCCCCACCCATCGCCCTTCTCTGCCGCCAGGGGATTTTTTGGGTGCAGGCATTTTAGCAAAACAAATGAATACCTGAGGAGCCATGGATTGAAGGAGATAGAATGGTGAACTCCCGTTACGCATACATTGAATAGCATGCCTTCGTGAAACTTAGTGACTTTGAGACTTTGTGGTTAATTTTTACCCCACCCTTATCAGATAATAATTCTTCTTGCCTTTTTGTGCCAGCAGGTATTTGTTTTGAAGCAATTCAAAGGCAGGCTTGAGCGAAGGATCAGAAATTTTTATTTTATTTATGCTCACCCCCCCGCCTTGAATCATTTTGCGGGCTTCGTTTTTAGAATGAAAAATGATTGCTTGCGTGGCCTCCGAGAGGAGGTCAGT
>JANOQB010000719.1:0-2340 GCA_031422215.1 Cytophagales bacterium
AGTCACAAAACCGTACCCTTCCTGCCAACTACCTACTGCCTACTGCCAACTACCTTCTTTTCTGCGAACACCCACACGTATTTACGCTCGGCAAAAGCGGAGACGAAAATAATTTGCTTGTAAAGAAAGAAGACCTGCACACCATTGACGCTGCGTATTATCACATCAACCGTGGTGGCGACATCACCTATCATGGTCCCGGACAAGTTGTGGTATATCCCATCCTCGACCTTGAAAATTTCTTTACCGACATTCATCAATACATGCGCTTGTTGGAGGAGTCGGTGATCCAAACGTTGGAGGAGTTGAATATCAAAGCCGGGCGCATCAAAGGCCTCACCGGTGTGTGGGTTGATCATGAAAACGAAAAGGCAGCCCGGAAAATCTGCGCACTCGGAGTAAAAACCAGTCGATGGGTGACCATGCATGGATTGGCTTTTAATGTAAACACGCAGCTCGATTATTTTAACCGCATCGTTCCCTGCGGTATCAACAACAAGGCAGTTACTTCATTAGAAAAAGAACTCCAAGGCAAGCAGGACATTGAGCACATAAAGTTTATTTTAAAAGAAAAGATCGGAGCACTCTTCGAAATGGAAATTATAAATTAGCGGGTATGAACTTGATTTTTAAAAGCAGGACAAGCCGGGATGAGGTACTCTGCCACTCCATTGTTTTTTTACTCTTATCGTTCTCTCTTGGTACAATCGCAAATGGGCAACCGATTTCATCTCAAAAGCAAAAAGGGGTTTGCTGGGTGGCTGGCCGCGAAGTAGTGACCGAAAAAGAATTGAACGCACTCGTGAACAATTCTGTGAATTGGATTTCGCAAACGCCCTTTGGGTGGCAGCAAAAAGCAGGCTCGTCAGCCATTGGCATGAACACTTCTTCCGATCGCGTGTGGTGGGGCGAATCGGATGACGGAATATCCAAGACCACAACGCTGGCAACCAAACTGGGGATCAAAACCATTCTTAAGCCGCACATTTGGGTGCGCAACGGTTGGCCTGGCGACATTAAAATGGAGAGCGACACGGCCTGGCAAACATGGTTTTCGAATTATGAAAAATTCATTTTGCACTATGCACGCCTAGCGCAGAAAAACAAAATTGAAATGTTGTGCATTGGCACCGAGTTGATGCACACCACCAAACGCGAACAAGAGTGGCGTTCGCTCATAACCAAAATCCGGACGGCCTTTAGCGGCAAATTGATTTATGCTGCAAACTTTCATGAAGAGTATGAACATATCCGGTTTTGGGATGCGTTGGATTACATTGGGGTGCAAGCCTACTTTTCGCTTTCAAAAAACCAACATGCCCCGTTAAATGAGTTGGTGAAAAACTGGAACGAACCGCTTGCCGCGATTGAACGCGTTCACAAAAAATTTAATAAGCCGGTGGTGTTTACCGAAATAGGGTATCGCAGCGATGCCGATGCGGCCGTGGAGCCCTGGCGATGGCCACAGGAAAACTCCACCGTTCCCATTTCAAACGAAGCACAGGCAAATTGCTATCAGGCTTTTTTTAATGCCGCGTGGGGCAAAAGCTGGCTGGCAGGAGTTTACTTTTGGAAGTGGTACCCGCACGGTTCGCGCAGAAACGCAAGCATGGATTTTACACCACAAGGCAAGCCTGCAGAAAAAGTGTTGGCCGAAAACTTTAAAAAATAAGATGAAGAAAGACATTGAAATACCGGAAGTAAAAAATGTAACGATTGCCGTAGTGCGCACAAAAAATATCCTCCATCAAGACGAATGGAAAGTGATGCTCATCAACAACAACGATCATGCTATCGAAAACACGTTGGTGGCAAGCAAGGGATATGGAGAGCGGGAAGGGGAGCCGCAGAGGACTTCCACGCTGCGTCATTTTTTGGAGATCGTGCCCGCGCAAGGCGTTGCGTTGGTGGAGCCAATTGATCCGAAATTATTTCACCTCAACAATGAATATTGGGTGAGCTATTATGTGGGGCCACAAATCTACGATCGCAGGTTTGTGTTTGTGCCCGAAAGCATCTGCGAAGAAAACCTCACGTTTATCAAGGAGTTGGATATGGAGGGCGTGTTGCATTCGTAGGCGTGGGCAGTAAACACCTCAACAAAAAATCATGATCGAAATTTGATCAGGTTTTTCTTTTAGATATTAATACTTCTTTTTTCACTAAGTTAACCTCCATCTCTGGAAACCAGATTGCCTTCCGTACTATTGCACCTTTCTTGGATTCATCCAGATTCATAAAATCATGGAGTTCCTCATCATCGGGAAACAGCCCATGACAATAGCGTGGGGAAATGTTCTCGGGAACAATGCCGATATAATCCTTTCCGGTAACAAGGTT
>JANOQB010000720.1:0-6215 GCA_031422215.1 Cytophagales bacterium
GGGTTGAATATTTTTTGCATATTTGAAGTATGATCGAGGATAAACCATCTAAAATTCCCCAAAATCCGTTCAATGTTGAAGACAAGGAAAAGGTTTGGAAACATTTTTTAGAAAATTCAAAGCCTATTTCAAAAGCAGAGGCTCTTAAAAAAATGAAGGAGGCTTCGGAGCTTCAAAAGAAATCTGTGAATTGAAACCATTAACTTTGATTTGCAGTTAAGTCCATACGAGCAATTACCATGAGCAAATTTCTACTTATCCTATCCATCATCGCTTATCTCCTTTATAAAGTTGGTGGTTTTTTTTTCAGAGCGGGGGCATCCTCACAGCAATTTCGCCAGCAGCCACCCAAGCCGGGCAATGTAAAAGCAAACCCCAAAGAAAAAACCAATGGCCACATCAAGGGAGGCGATTACATTGATTATGAGGAGGTGAAATAATTGATCCGATCAGCCGCGATGCGCGGATGTGCCAATGAAAATCCATTTCCAAAAATACGAGGCAACGGGCAACGATTTTGTGCTGATAGACAACCGCGCAGGTGTGTATTCATTCAACCATAAGCAAATAAAAAAAATATGCGACCGCAGGTTTGGCGTGGGCGCGGATGGATTGATGTTGATCGAGAAGCACCCCAACTTGGATTTCAACTTGGTTTACTATAACAGCGATGGATCGCAAAGCCTTTGCGGCAATGGCAGCCGCGCAGCCGTAATAATGGCGGCCACATTAGGTTTACTAAAGACAACAACCAAGTTCAATGCATATGATGGCCCGCATGAGGCCGAGCTCCTGAACAACGGCATCGTGAGGCTTGCCATGAGCGATGTATCGCAAGTAAAAAAAATTGGAGAAGAATATTTTATCCATACAGGCTCACCTCATCATATACGTTTTGTAAATGACCTTAACGCTTATCCAGTAGTTGAAGAAGGAAAAAAAATCCGCTACAGCGAAACATATTCTCCCTCAGGCGTAAACGCAAACTTTGTTCAGTTGCAAAATGATAATACCGTTGCCGTGCGCACCTACGAGCGCGGGGTTGAAGATGAAACCTACTCGTGCGGCACAGGGGTAACGGCAGCAGCGTTGGCCGCGTCACTTCATGGATACACTTCACCGGTGCGGATAAAAGTAAGAGGAGGAGAGTTATCCGTTGAATTTAAAGCCGAGCATAACCACTCTGGCAGTCTCCCCGTCACATTTCACGATGTTTTTCTCATCGGCCCTGCCAAAATGGTGTTTGAGGGCGACTTGGAACTATAATTGCACCCCGAAATCCTTAAATTTGTTGCCCTTCTGTGGACATTGACAAAAGGCTTGAGCGTCAGTTGTCATTTCAGGTATTTTTAAACTATTGATAGTGTTATGTTAAAACTGATTTCAAAAATTTTCGGAACCAAGTCGGAAAAGGACATCAAAAAAATGATGCCGTTGGTAGAGCTAACCAAAAAAGAAGGTGAGCAACTGCCATCAATTTCCCACGATCAGCTAAGGGAAAAGACTGCCGAAATACAACGGTATATCAACGATCAGCTAAAACCCATTGATGATCAGATTGCAGCCCTTCACAAACGCATTGCCGAGCAGCCCGACCTCCATATCAACGACAAGGAATCCATTTTTGCCGAGATTGATAAATTGGAAATCGTAAGGAACAAAGACTTGGAACGGGTGCTTGTGGAAGTGTTGCCCAAAGCATTTGCCATTGTGCGCGAAACTGCCCGAAGGTTTAAGGAAAACGAATATCTTGAAGTGACTGCAACGGAGCACGACCGCATTCTGGCAGCGAAACATCCGAACATAAAAATCACCGGAGACAAAGCGCAGTGGAGCCGCCAGTGGATGGCCGCAGGCAACCTGATCACGTGGGACATGGTGCACTACGATGTGCAAATAATAGGAGGCATTGCCTTGCACGAAGGCAAAGTGGCCGAGATGGGAACCGGTGAAGGAAAAACATTGGTGGCCACGTTCCCCGCATTTTTGAATGCACTTGCAAAACGCGGTGTACATATTGTGACGGTAAACGACTACTTAGCCAAGCGCGATAGCGAATGGATGGCCCCGCTCTTTCAGTTTCATGGTTTAAATATTGACTGCATCGATAGGCATGAACCCAATTCGGTGGAGCGGAGAAATGCCTACAAGGCTGACATTACCTATGGCACCAACAACGAATTTGGTTTTGATTACCTGCGCGACAACATGGCCCGCGAGCCGGAAGAATTGGTGCAGCGAGGCCATCACTATGCCATGGTGGATGAGGTGGACAGTGTTTTGATTGACGAAGCAAGAACTCCATTGATTATTTCGGGGCCCGTGCCACGTGGCGATGAGCATGAGTTTTATGATCTCAAGCCTCGCATCAACAAAGTGGTGGAGGCTCAAAAGAAATTGATCAATCAGTTTTTGAACGATTCGAAAAAAATGATTGCCGAGGGCAACGAAAAAGAAGGCGGCACGGCATTGTTCCGCGCACACAGGGGCATGCCCAAGTATAAGCCGTTGATCAAATCGTTAAGTGAGACAGGCAACAAATCCATCCTGCAAAAGACAGAAAATTTTTATTTGCAGGACAATAAAAAAATGATGCCCGAGGCAGATGCCCCACTTTATTTTGTGATCGATGAAAAAGACAACAGTGTTGAACTCACTGAAAAAGGCATAGACTTAATTACCGGTGAAGGCGAGGATCCGAAATTTTTTATCCTTCCCGAGATTGGCCTTGAGTTGAACAAAATAGAAAAGGACAATACGCTCGCTGGTGAAGTGCGTGTGCAAAAGAAGGAATCGTTGATACGAGAGTACACAACAAAATCGCAGCGCATACACAGCGTCAATCAATTGTTAAAAGCCTATACCCTTTTTGAAAAAGATACCGAGTACATCTTGGTTGATGGAAAAGTAAAAATTGTGGATGAGCAAACAGGCCGTGTGCTGGATGGCCGCAGATATTCCGATGGCTTGCACCAGGCCATTGAAGCAAAAGAAAATGTGAAGGTGGAAGATGCCACGCAGACGTACGCCACCATTACCTTACAAAATTATTTCCGCATGTACCACAAGCTGGCCGGCATGACGGGCACTGCCGAAACCGAAGCGGGCGAATTGTGGGACATCTATAAATTGGATGTAGTGGTGATACCCACCAACAAACCCGTTGTTAGAAAAGATCAGGAAGATTTGGTGTATAAAACCATTCGCGAAAAATTCAATGCGGTGGTAGATGAGGTGTTGAAACTTACACAAGAAGGAAGGCCAGTGTTGGTGGGCACTACATCCGTAGAGATATCAGAGTTGATAAGCCGCATGCTTCAGCTTAAAAAAATAAAGCACCAGGTGTTGAATGCAAAACAACATCAGCGCGAAGCAGAGATTGTGGCCGAAGCGGGAAAGCCGGGCACGGTGACCATCGCCACAAACATGGCAGGCCGTGGAACGGATATTAAACTAACGCCTGAATCGAGGGCAGCAGGCGGGTTGGCGATTATCGGAACAGAGCGACATGAATCGCGCAGGGTTGACCGCCAGTTGCGCGGACGGTCGGGAAGGCAAGGCGATCCGGGCTCTTCACAATTTTACGTTTCGCTCGAAGACAACCTCATGCGCTTGTTCATGCCAGAGCGCATTGCCCGCTACATGGACAAACTCGGCTTGAAAGAAGGAGAAGTGATTTCCCACTCTATGGTCACGAGTTCCATTGAGCGTGCCCAGAAAAAAGTGGAAGAGAACAACTTTGGCATACGCAAGCGCTTGTTGGAATACGACAACGTGATGAACTCGCAGCGCGAAGTAATTTATAAGAGAAGGAGAAACGCACTCTTTGGCGAACGACTTGAATTGGACATCCTTACAATGCTCTTCGATACCTGCGATGAGATGGTGGCCAACGCAAAGGCAGGTGAAAGTTTTGACAACTTTAAGATAAACGTGCTGAGCCTGCTGGGCTTCGACTTCAACATTTCGCAGGAGGAATTTGTAAAAAATGATCAGGTTGCTTTGAGCGAACGCCTGTATGAAGACGCGCTGAAACACTATCGACACAAAAACAAAACAGCAGCCGATAAATCTTTTCCTATTGTGATGGACATATTCCGCACCCGTGGGGGCACGATTGAAAATATTTTGGTGCCCTTTACGGATGGAGGAAAACAAATTGGCGTGGCCGCGAACCTGAAGAAATGTGTAGAGACAAAGAATGGTGAACTGATCAAGGCCATGGAGAAGATGATCACCCTGGCCATCATTGACCAGCAGTGGAAAGAACACTTGCGCGACATGGACGACCTGAAGCAATCCGTGCAAAACGCAGTGTACGAACAAAAGGATCCACTCTTGATTTATAAGTTTGAAGGGTTTGAAGCGTTCAAACGGTTCATTGCGAAAGTAAATGAGGAAACTATTTCGTTCCTGATCAAAGCCGATGTGCCCGTGCGCGAGGCCGATCAGGTGCAGGAGGCGCACTCACAAAGGCGGCAACGGCTGAGCGAGAAAAAAGAAGAGTCGCGCTCGTTGCTGCAAGGCGGAGGTGCCCAGCCACAAGGTCCCCCCAAGGCGGAGGAAAAAATTATGCCGGTAAAATCGGAAAGAGTGGCCGGAAGAAACGATAAAGTAACGGTTCAATATCCCGATGGCCGTGTGCTGAAGGATGTGAAGTTCAAAAAAGTGGAAGACGATGTGAAGGCAGGCAGGTGTATTGTGATTGAAGGTTAGTTTTATTAAAGAGTTAAATTTATAATTGGGCATTCAGTAGGCAGTCAACAGTAGGCAGTATTGCTTCCTGCTTACTTTTAGAGATGAATATGAAAACAGGAAGGCAAATTTTATTAACTGGTTTTATCTTCCATTTTCTGGTTGGTTGTGTGGCTCAGAAAAGGAACGACAAAGCATATTACGAAGACCTCTCGGCCATCCGTCCGCGTGTAACAACCCCCGTTGATCCGGTGCGCGATTCTTCGGTGGTTCAAAAAGAATTTCGCACGGTTCCTTTTACCAAAACGGTGAACGCCAAAGTGGATGCCGTGCTGGATAGCATCGACAGGTTTAATCTGATGAGACGGTCGGTGGATGGCTTCACCATTCAAATCTATTCGGGGCAAAACCGGGAAGAGGCGATGAACACAAAAAAGAAAATGACCACCGATATTCCTGACCTAACCGCCAATCTTCAATATCAACAACCCAAGTTCAGGGTAACCGTAGGGAAATATTATAGCAAGCTGGAGGCCTATCAAGATTTATCGCGGTTGAGGAAAAGTTTTTCGTCAGCCATTTTGGTGCCGGAGAAGATAGCGATCCGGTGATCACAATTCCCAGTTCCTCAAAGATTTTGGGACAACTTCAATCTGGTCTTGCAATTTGCTTATGAAAGGGCTTACCAATTGTATCCTTTTTAGTCAAAGATTAAAACTAACTGAAGAATAATAAAAACCTCCTACTGAAGGTCCACCGAGGTAGGAATTATAAAAGTGATTGAAAATATTGGTACCCCCGATTTTCATTCTCACTTTATCATGCAGTTTAAAGCTGATCTGTGCATCCACCGTTTGATAGGCTGGCACATCACCACTCACTAAAAATGATTGCCAATAATAACTGCTCTGCCAGCGATACGTAATCATGAACCCAACCGATTGGTAAACTCTTTCATTTCCAATAGAAATATTGGTGATCCATTGAGGTGTATTGAACCCATCCTCCAATCCATCATTGCCAGACTTACGCTCAAGCTTTGCGTAGGTAACATTGCCCGATGCCACAAAATCTTTAAAGAAACTGTACCTAAGCCCCAGGCTCGATCCATAATTAAAAGCAGTGGTTCTTGAGTTCGTCCACAGACGGAAACGATCCTGTTTTGTTCTATCGGCCAGGTAGAAAGCAATCGAGTCTGGCTTGGTGTTCTTGGGTACGTTTACATCAACCTGCGAAATAAAGTCTTTATAATTGTTGAAATAAAAATCAATATCCAACTGCAGGTTTTCGTTGAGCAAGAGACCTCGGTAGCCAAATTCAAACGAGTTGACCTGCTCGGGCTGTATATACGTGTAATTGTTTTTTACAAGAAGTCCCTGATTTTTTATAATGGGTACAATCGTTCTTCCATCGATGCGTTTCAGGCAGCCATTAACAACGATGTGAATAAACTGGGTTTAACGAAAGATCAGTCCATTATAAAAAATCAGGGACTTCTTGTAAAAAACAATTACACGTAT
>JANOQB010000721.1:0-3950 GCA_031422215.1 Cytophagales bacterium
TTGGTTCGTGTCCTCACGAATCAAGGGTAAAAGGGTGTCCAAAATTTTTTCGTGAAGACATTAACCAATGCATGGGTTTTTATTTTACAGGTCCTCTTAATAGTGCCCATGTCGAGGCAATTCCTTCTGGATGGTTGCTGAGATGAGCAGATCGTTGGAGGAAGTATATTGGTAAGCGCGCTTTCCAATAATGGCAATGGGTGTTTTGATCAGGATGGGTATTTGTGTTAATAAAGTCAACAGATCGGCATCACTAACTTCGTGGATAGACTCCGCATCCTCCAGTTGAAAACTATCCTTGTAGGTCGAGTCAATTAACAATTCAATGCGCACATTCATTTTGCCCGCTATTTCGGCAAGCTGCGTTTCCGTAAGGCTTTCCCGCTTCAGGTCAAGTGTTTTAACAACATAGTCAGTTACGGATTCAATGAATGCCCGCGCCTTTTTATCATCTGCCTTATCCGAGTGATAGATGAGGGTCAATTCGTTAGGCTGATTTTCTATCATGGCAATTCAACTTTTAAGAAGGGAAGAAATGCGTTGATGATGCCGCCTGGTGTCCACCATTGCTGCGCGCAATCTTTCCACGGCCTGCTTGGTCCAGCCGTTTTGGGCTGTTTGATAAACCTCCTCCAGATCAAGCTTTACCTGATCCTGATATCCGACCAACTCCTTCCGGGCTTTTGTGAGCTTGGATGTCCGCACGGTTGAAGCCTTCGTGGTCTTTGCTTTCGCTGCGTTGTTGATTTTTATTTCGAATGCTATCAGTGTAGCCTGGATGGAATCGCGCAGTTGTATCAATTCCTTGGAAACGGTTTCGCGCTCCATGGCCACCCGGTTTGAATCCCCAGAATGTTGTGTTTCTGACTGCGCAACAACGCAAGCAGCTGAACCCATAATCAGTACGGTTGATAGTAGTATAATTTTCATAAGTATGGCTAATCCGCCTTATGGCAATAAGCTCAATTAAATTTGTGCCAGAATAACATACGCACGTGGCAAAGCCAAATTGGATAGGATAGTGCGTATTCCTTTTCGCTTGAGATTTTGCCGACCGTTCAAACTGTGGAAAATCGGGCTTTGGTTGTGGAATTTTCTTCCCATAAATCACGCATACTTTGCGTAAAAAATGAACGTATCGGCTAAGGTTTTGAATTCTTAAAGTTGGCATCATTATTATTTCAAATTGATTCAACTCAAAAAACCATGCCTATGAAATCGGATGTTCTTGTTGTTCAAGACCTGCGAGATATACTGCATATCCTTCAGGAACGGGTAAAGGGCTACAACGCCAGTGCATACAATGCTGAAAACCTACAACTGAAAATGTTGCTCCATCGCGAATTGGACAATACCCGCGATTGTATAATTGGAATCAAACGGCTTCTGATTGAACACTTTGAGGGTTTCTCAGATGCGGAAAGTACCGGACACCTGTTCGGTATTTGGTCTGACTTTAAGCCTTCGTTCACGGAAACAGATTTAGACTTGCAGTTTGAATCTTTTGAATTGGCTGATCTGCTGACAATACAATGTTATCAGTTGCTCCTTTCGCGACCTTATTTGGATAGCAATTCCAGAAACCTATTGGAATTTCAGTATCAAAATAATTTAGCCATCTTCAAAAGCATAAAGAGTTTCAGAATTGCACATTGCAGTACAATGAACCATGCAACCGGTTTTCAATTGCAAAAACGCGCATAGACTTTCCGTGTCACATCAAACAAAATTTCTTACAAAACTCACTTTGCATACGCGAACAAAAGTGATTTTTCCGTTGCCGACATCTGGGGATATTTAAATCAGGATTGTAGTTATTTCTCTACACCAATTGACTAACGGTGCCACGCACTGTGCACAAAGTGCCTCATTTCCAGGGCACAAAGTTTGCGCTGCTCAAAACATTCAACTTGTCGGGCACACCTTTTAAAGGAACAAACTCCATACAGCGACATTTTGAATTTTGGCCGCGTAACTAAATTATAACTGCTTATATGAAAACAAAACTACTCCTTGCATTGACGGCCGGCATTCTGTTTCTAATGCCCGGTGAGAATTTCGGTCAGGCACCCACGTTGGGCACTACTTCAAAATTTGCATTGTTCACAGCCGTTGGTGCTTTTAACAATACAGGAGGAACAACTGTAACAGGTGATGTTGGCACCAACGTAGGTGCATTCAATGCCTTTCCACCGGGAATACTCGTAGGACAAAAACATGTTGCTGATCCTGCTTCGGCACAGGCAGCAAGTGATGTGGATGTTGCCTACAGTTTTTTGAGCGCAGTTACCTGCGGTACTGTTATATCCACCACCATGGGAAATGGACAGACCCTTACGCCAGATGTTTATTGCCTGGGGGCCGCCTCAACGATAAATGGAAATTTAATTTTAGATGGGCAGGGTGACCCCAGCAAAATTTTTATCTTCAAAATAGATGGTGCTTTATCAACCACCACGTGGTCAAATGTTGTACTTACCAATTCAGCTTCGCTATGTAATGTATATTGGCAAATAAATGGTCAAGTGCAATTGGGAGAAAATTCTGTTTTCCGCGGGACGATAGTTGCCAACGGAGCCATCATCCTATTGGAGGCTTCTTCTCTTTTTGGCCGGGGCCTTACCCGACAGGGGGCAATATCCTTAAATAATAATGTGGTTTCTTTGGAAACGGGATCGCCCACACCGACCATAGTAGCCAATGGGCCAACAACATTTTGTGCTGGCGGCAGTGTTGTCCTTTCTGGAAACATTGGGGGAACCTGGAGTAATGGGGCTACTGCATCATCCATAACAGTGACCCAAAGCGGTGATTATTTTATTACGCGAACAAATGCCTGCGGCTTGCGCGATACGTCTAATCACATTATGGTAGTGGTGGGCGCTTTAAGTTGTACCCTTACGGGGAATAGCTCGCTCTGCATAGGTGAATCCATTGAGCTTTGTGCCCCTCCATCAGCTTCCTCCACGTATTTGTGGAGCAATGGTTCTACTACAAGTTGTATTACGGTAAGTGCTGGAGGTAAGTATTCTGTCACTGTTACCACTGCAGAAGGATGCAAAAGCACCTGTAGCAAAACAGTTGCTGTTACTACATCTCCTTCGTGCAGCATCACCGGGAAAGACACCATTTGCGAGGGCGGTGCAACATCGCTTTGTGCTACGTACGGAAAAGATTACACTTATTTATGGAGCAATGGCGCGACATCCCGCTGCATTTCGGTTAAGGCTGCCGGCATCTTTTCCGTAACGGTGACTAAAGACGAAGACCATTCAAGCAACTGCACCAAAACAGTTACCGTTACACCTGCCCCTGTCTGCCTCATTGAGGGAAACAGCACCATCCTGAAGGGCGGATCGACACAGCTTTGCGTACCTTTTTCAGCATCATCCTCTTATTTGTGGAGCACCGGGGCTACCACACATTGTATTACCGCAAGTGCAGAAGGAACATATTCTGTTACCGTTACCAATGCAGATGGATGCACGAAGACGTGCAACAAAACGATAAAAATTACTGATGCGCCTTCCTGCATCATCGAAGGAAATGCATCGCTATGCCTTGGGCAATCAACCCTGCTCTGTGCACCGATCGGAAGCGGCTACACCTATTTATGGAGCACCGGTTCAACATCGCGTTGTATTACGGTGAACACGGCCAGCAACTATTCGTTAACCGTGTACAAAAACGGCAATGCAACCACGTGCACCAAAACAGTTACCATTTCATCTGTTCCTTGCTGCCCGATTACAGGATCCAACACGCTATGTGAAGGAGGTTCTACATCACTGTGTGGACCTACCGGAACTGGCTACACTTATCTATGGAACACGGGTGCTACTTCACGTTGCATTACCATTAGTGCTGGCGGAACTTATTCATTGACACTCACCAAAAACGGAAGTGCAACCACGTGCAGTAAAACAGTTACGGTTGCACCTCTTGCCTGC
>JANOQB010000722.1:0-4162 GCA_031422215.1 Cytophagales bacterium
TCAGGTCCACATAGCGCATGCGGTAGCGTTGCTCAGGATCGGTAAAGGCATCGTGCAGCGTTATGTTGCCTTGCTCGTCTGTTGTTTCTTTTACAATGGGCAACGGCCTGAGCGCTTTCGACAGGATTTTAAAATTGGTTACATGTATGGATATTTCACCGGTTTGGGTGGTAAACACAAATCCCTTCACGCCAATGATGTCACCAATGTCCAATAGTTTTTTGAATACGATATTGTAAAAGGTTTTATCCTCGCCCGGGCAGATGTCATCTCTGCGTAAGTAAACCTGAATGCGGCCCGTTTCATCTTGCAGTTCGGCAAAGGAAGCATTGCCCATGATCCTGCGCGTCATGATGCGGCCCGCCAAAGAAATATCTTTGTATTCAATCTTCTGGTTGGGATAATTCTTGAGTATGTCTTCGGCAGTGACATTGATTTCAAACAACTCGGCCGGATATGGGTTGATGCCCAAGTTTAAAAGCTCTTGTAAACTTTGTCTGCGTATGGTTTCCTGTTCGCTTAATTGCATGAGGCAGTGATTTATTTTATAATGGAGGGCAAAAATAGTGAATAATGGAGAATGGGGATTGAACAACTGATGTTACGCAAAATCAAATTTTAATTCATTTTCTTGATAAAACATCAGTGAATAACTAACCCTTGCCGTTTTTTCTGCGCACAAGTTCTTTGCGGATCAGGGTGAGTTCGCGGCTGCTTTGCCCGGCAACGGAAGTATTCTCTTCGGCCCTGCGTATCAAATAAGGCATCACCAACTCCACAGGCCCATACGGCACATACTTGGCCACATTGTAGCCTGCCCTGGCCAGGTTGAACGAAATATTATCGCTCATACCCATCAACTGCGCAAACCAAACCCGCGGATCATTTGCGTTCAAGCTATGCTTTTCCATGAGCACCGTCAGGTATTGATTGCTGTATTCATTATGCGAACCGCACATCAGACTCACGCGTTGTTTGTTATCTATGCAAAAGGTAAGGCCGCTATTGAAAGAGTCATCGGTTGCCTGCTTGTTGGGGTGGATAGGATTTGGGTAATCCATTTTTTCGGCACGCTCGGCCTCCTTCTCCAGATATGCCCCACGCACCATTTTCACTCCCAAAAAATAATTGTGCATGGTGGCAGTATGGTAAGCGTTGCGCAGGTTAACCAACATATCCTTCCTGTACATTTGATACGTATTGAAAACGATGGCACGCTGGCCATTGTATTTCTTCATCATCGCATAGGCCAACTCATCAATGGGGTCCTGTATCCAACTGTCCTCGGCATCGATCATAACAGGAACATCGTATTGGTGAGCACGGGCACAAATTTTTTCAACCCGCTGCTGAAAATGAAGAAACGCTTCTTGCTCCTGATCGGATAGGGATGCCTTGGCCTGAACTTTTTCAAGCAAATCAATATGCACCAACCCGGTACTTTTAAAAACGGTAAATGGAATGGCCCGATTGCCTTTGGCCTTGTCAAGTGTTTTAAGGATTTCTTCCGTGGCCTTGTCAAACCCCTCTTCATTCTTAGCCCCTTCCGCAGAGTAATCGAGGATGGTGCCAACATGAAAACGGTTTAGGGTTTGGATGGTGCGCTCACTTTGATCAATGGTTTCGCCCCCGCAGAAATGACTGAACACGGTGGACTTGATAAGGCCCTTCACCGGAAGGTGCAACGCCAGTCCGGCTTTTGCCAACCCCGTGGCAATGCTGGAAATGAACGGGTGGTTGACCAACGAAAAGATGAAATCTGCCTTTTTTAATTCGCCATCGCTTTTATATGAAAAGGCCACTTCGGTATCATCAAAATGGACTTTGGGCTGTACTTCCATAAGGTAAATTTTGCAGGGACAAAGATAGGAGGTGCAATGAAATTTATGGCATCGCTTCCAAGTTCTTAAAAGTTTCCAATATCGATGGTTGGAACCCTCATCCTTACAAAATTCTTTTTTCTAAAACGGATAGAGTAGGAAGGTTGATTGACAAATTGCACTGACCAGCGAAAATACACAGGGCACATACTTTCATTCAGTTTTAGTTGTTCATGTTTCGTTTCAATTGTTGATTTGGTACTTTTTTGTCTTGACACAACCACGCGAAGCGCGTGGTGTCGGGCCAGCGCACTTGAGTTTCAAAATAAAGATTCTCTAAGGTATTAGTTTGATTTGCCATGCCTTAATTAGTACCCACAATGTCCCGACATTGAAAAATAGGAGTAGCGTTGCGATTTGCCATGCACTTGGACGATCGAAGATGGACTATACCCTGTTGATCACCAATTTTTGATTTGAAAAGTTGGTCTTACCTTTACTCTTTCTGTGAGCGGTACGGCAAGGGATAGAAGCGGATAGCCCGGTGGCCCCGAAGTTTCGGGGCCATGACGCAAAACCTTAAAAATATTTGCAACAAACTGTCTGATGAGCACCTCCCAAATTTTAATTCAATCCGACCCCAAAGAACTGCTCGCCCTATTTTTGGCCAATACGCAATACACTTCGGTAGCCGTGCTTACCGATCCGAACACGCGAAGTGCCTGCTATCCGCTGGTTGAACGTGCGCTGCCAAAACATTATCTGGTTGAGATCGCGGCTGGTGAAGAGCATAAAAACCTGGAGTCGTGCACAGTGGTTTGGGAAAAACTTACCGAGCATGAGTTCGACCGGCATTCGCTCCTGATCGTGCTGGGTGGTGGCGTGCTGGGCGACCTCGGTGGATTTTGTGCTGCCACCTTCAAAAGGGGAATCGACTTTGTGCTGATGCCCACCACGCTGCTGGCCCAGGTGGACGCCAGCGTAGGCGGAAAATTGGGCATCGACTTTAAAAAATTCAAAAATCACATTGGTGTTTTTTGCGAGCCGGTGGCCACGCTCATCTGCCCCACCTTTTTAACCACGCTCCCCGAAAGGGAACTGCGCTCGGGCTTTGCCGAAATTGTAAAACACTGCCTGATCTCCGACAAAAAAATGTGGGATGTGGTGAAAGCCAACCCACTTCAAGGACAAGATTGGGCCACGCTGATCCCCCACTCGGTGGCCTTTAAAAAACAAGTGATTGAAAAAGACCCACGCGAAAAAGGCCTCAGAAAGATTTTGAACTTTGGCCACACGGTTGGCCATGCGGTGGAAAGTTATTTTTTGAATTCCCGCAACCGGTTGTTCCATGGCGAGGCCATTGCCGTGGGCATGATTGCCGAAGCATTTATTGCCCATTCAAAAAAGATGATCACAAAAACCGAATTGGAAGAAATCAGTGCCTACCTGAAAAGGGTATATCCCAAAGCAGTGTTGCCACACCCATTTGATGAGGTGATAAAATCAATGGTGCAAGACAAGAAAAACAGGGGTAACAAGATATTGATGGCTCTTACCCAAGGGATTGGGCAGACCGTGTGGGATGTGGAAGTCAGTCCCGCAGAAATTGAAGCATCGTTGAGATATTACGAATCGGTTTACACATAGTGCACATCTTGGTCGTCAGCATCGCCACGTTCTTTTTTAAGAGCTTGCTTTAAGTCCTCGGCTTTTTTGGCCACAAACTCTTTGGTTTTCTTTCCGCGCTCGCCACTGAGCAACCAGGCCGCCAGCAAGGCCCCGCCTGCCACACCCAAACCGATAATCACTTTTTTTGATGTTGTCATATATTGGCTAAACCTGAATTCAAACTAAAATGTTTCAACGGCCTTAAAAAATGTTGCAATAAAAATTACTTTCGCACAAACTTAACACAAGTACTTTGGCCACGCACCTCTCCATTTCAAAAAATACTTCGCTGTCAGGCACAGTTCTGCAATTATCCTCCTCTAAGAGCATTAGTAACCGTGCCCTCATATTAAAAGCACTCAGCAGCAACCAATCAACTGTTAGCAATTTGTCGGATGCGCGCGATACCCAACTCATGCACCGCTTGGTGAACAGCACCGACAAAATCATAGACGTGCTTGATGCCGGCACCACCATGCGGTTTCTTACAGCCTACTTTGCCGTTTCCGGGAAAAATAAAATCATCACCGGCACCGCCCGTATGAGGGAGCGGCCCATAGGTATATTGGTAGATGCACTCCGCTCGCTCGGTGCTACCATCCACTACACCGAAAAGGAAGGCTTCCCTCCTATTGAGACGAAAGGTTTTGCAAGCCAAACAACAAACAAGATTG
>JANOQB010000723.1:0-5997 GCA_031422215.1 Cytophagales bacterium
ATTTTCCTCTAATTTTTACGTCAATCAGGGCGGAGGTAATTTTGCTTTGCCTGATTTTTTCACTCGCACAGGAGGGTATGCCACGGGTGCCACCCAAGTTGATCCTGCTAAGTACTATCTTAATCCTGATCCTAATGGTGACGCTTCAGTAAATTATCTGATTGCCAAGGCCAACAAGGAAGGAACGGATTGGTTCAAAGAAGTATTTAAGCCCGCCACGCAGCAAAGTTTTCAACTTTCAGCCAGTGGTGGTTCTGACAAAGGCAATTATTTCTTTTCAGCCAACTATTATGACCACAATGGAATCCTTATTGAAAATTACTATAAAAGATATCAGGTAAGGATGAACAGTACCTATAACATTAAAGAGAAAATCCGTGTCGGCCAGACATTAAACATTGCCTATCAAACAACCCAGGGTAGTGTAGGTAATCCAAACGAAGGTTCGGCAATAAAAAATGCCTATGCAATGCCACAGATTGTACCGGTTTATGACATCAACGGCTATTTTGCCGGCCCTGCTGCATTGCCATCCAATGCAAGCAATCCGGTAGCCCAGCAAACTCGTGCTGCTGCAAATAAAGGCAATCACTCTTTCAGGGTAACCGGAAACGTGTTCGCTGAGGTTGATATTTTAAAGAATTTTACCGCAAAAACAAGTTTTGGTTTGGATTATGGCGTTGGATTCAACCAGTTTTATGGATTTAGGAACTTTGATGCTACCGAGGTAAATTCAAGCAACCGGTTGGATCAGAGTGCTTATAATAACCGGAATTGGGTGTGGTTTAACACCTTAGCTTACAACAAAGAATTTGGCGACCACAAAGTTACAGGTCTGATTGGTTCTGAGGCAAAGCACATTTTTTATGAAGGTCTTAATGGAGGAGGTGCAAAACTCACCTTTGGAGACGATCCCTATTATCGTCTATTAGGCAATACCGATAGCAAGAGTTATACAATTGGGTCATACAAAGGAGAAAACAAAACATTTTCGGTTTTCGCCCAGGGAAACTATTCGTTTGCTGACAAATATTTGGTGAGTGCTACGATACGAAGGGATGGGTCTTCACGCTTTTTAAATAACCAGTATGGAATCTTCCCGGCTGCTAGTTTGGGATGGAGACTTACCAAAGAATCGTTTATGGCCAATATGGACGCCATCAATGAATTAAAACTTCGTGTTTCTTATGGCGTGTTGGGAAATAATGAGGCTGGTGATTATCCTGGCTTTAATAACTATGGAACTTCACCAGGTTTGGCTTCTTATGATATCAATGGAACAGGAAATAGTGTGGTGCCAGGGTTTGAACAAACAAGCACCGGAAACCCAAATTTGCGCTGGGAGAGCACCAAACTTTTCAATATCGGGCTTGATGCAACATTGATAGACAATTTGGATTTAACAGTTGAATATTTCGACCGCAAAACGGAAGATATGATTTACGGTGTAACCCTGCCATTCACTGGTGGTCAGGTTGGATTTCTGCAACAAAACATAGGGACCATGCAAAACAGAGGATTGGAAATGGCCCTAACCTATCGCGGCAAGGCAATGGGTGGAGACCTTAGTTACAGCATAGGTTTAAATGGAACAACTATTAAGAACGAAGTATTGAACCTTGATGCAAACTCCAATTCATTTGTACGAAGTGGTGGATCAAGGATTGGGGATATCACATACACAAAAGCCGGCCTGCCAATTTCGCAGTATTATGGATTTATTGCCGATGGTCTGTGGACCAATCAAAGCGAAATCAATACAACATTGTTTGAAGCCGTAGGTGATGCGAAAGTTGGACGCATCAAGTTCCGTGATCTGAACAAGGATGGCCAGATCAACAGTGATGATGAAACCTTTATTGGTAGCCCACTTCCTAAATTATTATTGGGACTGAATTTGAACGCCAGTTATAAAGGTTTCGATTTTACTTTGTTCTTAAATGGATCGTATGGCCAGAAGCTTTACAACTTTATGAAGTACTTTATCGACTTCCCAGCCTTTCAGGGCAACTATAGCAAGGACATGCTTTACGAAGCTGGCAAATCGTTGCCAGTACTTGACAGAAATGACAACTACAGCCCTCAGCGCAGTTCTATCTATGTGGAAGATGGCTCCTGGACCCGCTTGAGAAATTTGCAAGTTGGTTACACCTTGCCTACTTCTACCTTAACTAAAGTAGGGTTCGATAAAGTGCGTGTGTATTTGCAAGGCCAAAACCTTTTCACAATTACGAAATACTCTGGCTTGGATCCTGATGTTACGATATCGAATATTACAGAAGGGTTCGCTGGTCGCAGAGACCTTTCCTTGGGTGTGGATTACGGAAGATACCCCTGGGCAAGGACAGTAATTTTAGGTGTTAACTTAGGTCTATAATCAATAAATAAAATGAAGATGAAAACAAATAAAAAAATATCCATTGTAACCCTTTGTCTGCTCTTAGGGCTTGCAATAGGTTGTAAGGAGTCATTTTTGGAAACAACACCCTATGGTGCTGTAACAGAAGCTACTTTGCAAGCCAACGAAGCAGGAGCCGGTTCGCTCCTGATTTCTGCCTACTCAAACTTAGACGGTTTTAGCGGATGGGACAATGGAAACCCGTGGGGAGGTGCCGCTTCGAATTGGACTTTTGGCAGTGTGGCCGGTGGCGATGCATACAAAGGTTCTGAAGCCAATGACCAGCCTGATATTACACCAATTGAATTGCATCAGACCAACTCCAACAATCCCTACCTGGAAGGCAAGTGGAGAAACTACTATGATGGTGTGTTAAGGTCCAATCAGGCAATAACTGCCTACAAGAAGTTGGCCACAACAGCTATATCTGATCCTACCCGTAAACTAAGGATTGCTGAAGCTCGCTTCTTACGTGGTTTTTATCACCTTGAACTTACAAAAGTGTTTGGGAAAGTGCCCTATATCACAGAGGATATTGCTGAAACTAGAATACCAAATGATAAAGATATAATGCCCGACATTCAGGCTGACTTTACCGCTGCCATTGCTGACCTACCTGTGACTCAAGCCGAAGCTGGCAGAGTTACAAAAGGTGCTGCGCAATCATTTTTAGGATATACTTTTATGTGGCAAAAGAAATATGCAGAGGCTAAGGCTCAGTTTGGTGCTGTCATAGCATCTGGAAGATATGCCCTCAATACAAATTTCCATGACAATTTTAATCCAGCTTTCAGGAATACGAAAGAAGGTATTTTGGAAGTGCAACAAGCAGTAAACGTAGGAACAGATGACAATGCCAACAACGGTGATGTGTTAAACTTTCCATACAACGGTGGTCCTGGCGGGTGCTGCGGCTTTCATCAGCCATCGCAGAATCTTGTAAACGCATTTAAAACTACTGTAACAGGTTTTCCCATGCTGGACACTTACAATGATTCGGATGTGACAAATGATCAAGGGCTTACAGCATCACAGGCATTCATTCCATACGCAGGTACTCTTGATCCAAGGTTGGATTATACAGTTGGTAGAAGAGGAATACCTTATTTGGATTGGGGAAAGCATCCCGGTATTTCCTGGATACGTGATCAACTTTATGGAGGTCCTTATAGCCCCCTTAAAAATGTTTATTATAAATCTCAGGAAGGTACTTATACGACTGTAACAGGTTGGACAAAAGGTTTCAACTCCAACAATATTAAATTAATGAGATATGCTGATTTGCTTTTGCTGGCAGCTGAGGCCGAAGTGGAGCTCAATAATCTTGATGCAGCCAGGCTTTTGGTAAACCAGGTTAGAAACCGTGCCAAAACGGGTAGTTATGTAATGGATGGTGCCGTTCCTGCTGCCAATTATGTAATCAATACCTATGCAGCTGGCCAGGTTGGATATTTCGACACGCAAACCAATGCCCGGAAGGCAGTACGTTTTGAGCGTAGGGTTGAATTGGGTATGGAAGGGCACAGGTTCTTTGATCTGGTGCGCCAGGGGATTGCAGCCTCTGAAAAAACGGCATACTTTGCTAAAGAAAAACTAAAACGCTCATACTTTAACGCTGGTAGTTTTACTGCCGGAAAGCATGAAGTTTTCCCATTGCCACAGGGTGCTATCAATTCAAGTTCAATTGGTGGGCAGCCCACATTAAAACAGAACCCAGGGTATTAATTTTTGTTTCTAAAATTTCTGTAAAGGCCATCCGAAAGGGTGGCCTTTATTGTTTATATTTTCGGCTGATCCAATAATTTTTTTGCAACCATGCTTCGCCTTATAGTTTATTTTCTCATAATTCTCTTACTGTCTTGTGATAGCAGAAAGCAAAACTTTTCATTTATAAATTATTCCAAATCGGGAATTGATTTCGTGAACGAGATCAATGTGCGCGATACCTTAAATATCCTCGACAATGAATTTGTTTACAATGGGGGAGGAGTTGCCATTGGCGATTTGAATGGCGATGGCCTGCAGGATATTTATTTTACCGCCAACTTGGTAGGCAACAGGTTGTATATGAATGATGGGAACCTGAAATTTAGGGATGTCACTGAAATTTCAAAAGCACAGAAGCACCCAGATCAATGGTCGGCCGGGGTGACTATGATGGACCTAAACCGCGATGGCAAATTGGATATTTATATAAGCAATACCATGAGCCCCAATAAGGTGATGCGCGAAAATATCCTTTTCATTAACATGGGCAATGATGAAAGTGGAATCCCGGTGTTTGAAAACAAAGCAAATGAATATGGACTCGCTGATACGGTACATGATTCAGCCTCTGCTTTTTTTGATGCTGATAACGATGGTGACCTTGATGTATTCTTGGCCGTCAATTTAATTGATACCCAATATCCCAATCAATTTATTACCAGAACTACGGATGGCACTTCACCCAATTGTGATCGGTTGTTCATCAACGAATGGAGCGATAGTCTGAAGCATCCGGTTTTTAAGGATGTATCGAATAAAGCAGGCATCAACCGCGATGGGTATAGCCATAGTGTGATCATCAATGATTTCAATAAAGATGGATGGCAAGACATCTATGTTTGCAATGACTATTTATCGAACGATATTTTATACATCAATAATCAGGATGGTACGTTTTCTGACAATATTGGTAATGTATTTAAACATGAGTCGCTATCTTCTATGGGAAGTGATATTGCTGATATTAACAACGATGGCTTGGAAGATCTCTTTATTACCGAGATGCTTCCAATTGAGAATAAGCGAAAGAAGCTTTTTTTAAACGCCAATAACTACACAACCTATCTTTTTACGGAGCAATACAAATATGAATACCAGTATGTGCGGAACACATTGCAACTTAACAGGGGCAAAAACCCGGATAAACCCCTGCCGGTGTTTAGTGATGTAGCATTCTTTGCAGACGTACAAGAAACTGATTGGAGTTGGTCGCCTTTGATGGCGGATTTTGACAATGACAGCTACCGCGACATTATGGTTACAAACGGCTTCCCCCGCGATATTACCGATCATGATTTTGGTGCTTTTCGAAGCAGCAATGCCAGTACGCTGATTTCCAAGGCTGCATTATACAATATGATACCCGAAGTAAAAGTGCCAAACGTTGCTTTCAAAAATAACGGTGACTTAACTTTTTCAAATGCAACTACGGAGTGGGGTATGGATATCCCTTCATTTTCCAATGGCTCTGCCTATGCCGACCTCGATAACGATGGCGATTTGGATATGGTTGTGAGCAACATAAATGACCGGGCATTTCTTTACCGTAATAACTCCGAGTCAGTAAAAGAGGGAAAGAATTTTATTCGCATTCAATTGGCAGGCACTATCACCAATCCCGATGCCTTTGGCAGTGAAGTTCAAATCTACTACCAAGAAAAAAAACAGATTGCCAAGATGATTTCTGGCAGGGGCTATTTGTCTCAGTCAGAAAACATCGCCCATTTTGGTTTGGGCAACCACAGTTCAGTTGATTCGGTAATAGTAATTTGGCCTGATGGTAGAATTACCGTCATGACGAATCCAGAAATAAATCACCAGATAAAAATTAA
>JANOQB010000724.1:0-2280 GCA_031422215.1 Cytophagales bacterium
GGCGTCTGATTTCAAATCCAATTCTAGATAAAATGCAGCTCTTGTTATCAGATTTTCGAAATCAAGTTCGACAGCAATATTCAAATCTGCCAAGGCACCTTGCTTATCTCCCATAGCTTTTTTTACAAAATGCCTATTGAGAAATAATGATTGATCTTTTTGGTGAAACAAAAAAGCCGAATCAAATGCACGCACTGAATTTTGATAATCCCCTCTTAAAAAATTAACGTTACCTAACCGCCAATAAGCTTCGTACGATTCTTGCCAGGGCAATCCCGTAAATTGGCTTGCCTTAATGAAGTCTAGTTTCGCAGAATCGTATTTGCCAATTATTACATATAGCTTTCCCCTTTCAATATACACCGTTGATTTCTTTTTGGTTTGATTTAATAAAGAAGAAAGAATTGAAATTGCTTCCTCTCTTTTATTAATTGAACCTAATATGCGAGATTTTCTAATGGTGAGTGTAATATCATTAGGATGCTTTCTTAATTGCTCGTTGAGATAACTTAACTTTTGTTCTGCAAATTTTATTGTGCTGTCTGCCAATGCATCTGTACCCTGACCAAATGCTTTGATTGCTATTGGGGAGATAGTCAAAAGAAGTAAAAGAAATTTTGACATTAGGCTATTGTTGTTTCTCCTTAGTTAAATCCGTAACCATACTATTGAAGATCGATAGGATCAAACTGAAGCCAAGTGCCCACCAAAATCCATCAACCCTGAAACCGGAGATAAAATAGTCCACCAACAAAATGATCAGCGCATTGATCACCAAAAGAAAGAGGCCAAGGGTAATTACCGTGATGGGGATTGTGAAGAGAACAAGAATTGGTTTTACAATCACGTTGGCAATGGCCAGCACAACTACCACCAGCAGCGCATACCCATAATGCTCCACGTGCACACCACCTTGCAGCAGGTAGCCGGTCAATAAAACCGCTACTCCGTTTAAAAGAAATTTTACCAATCCGTTCATGCGCTTTTTTTTTATGGTAAATCAAAATCAGTTTTCCGTGAAACAAGTTTGTCAAAATTTATTAGATATGCGAATGCATGGTGGCAGACTTATTTTTCGAAACGGATAGCACGATGTAAACAATGATCAGCACCGTAGTTATGCCGGAAAATAAAAACGTGGCTGCAGCTCCGAACGTAACCCATATCCAGCCGGCAAGGGCACTGGCCATCAAGGTGCACACACTTTGAAAACCGGTGTATGTGCCGATGGCCGTGGCCGTGTCCTTTTTGTTTGAGATGTTGCTGATCCATGCCTTCGCCACGCTTTCAGTGGCTGCGGCATAAATTCCGTAAAGAAAAAACAACAGGATAAAGTGATAAAGCTGATCGGCCACAGCCATGCCCATGTAAACCAACGCAAAAACCGTAAGGCCCAGGATGAACGTTTTCTTAAACCCAATCCTGTCGCTGAGCAGGCCCATTGGGTAGGCGGCCACTGCGTAAACAAGGTTATAAAAAATATACACGCCAATCACGGAGGTGTCATTGAGGCCCGCCTCTTTTACTTTCAACAAAAGAAAAACATCGGAGCTGTTGATGCACGCAAACGCAAGCAAACCAAGTACGAGCTTCTTATACGGCAGCGGACTTTCTCTCCAGTAATGGGCAAACGAAAATGGAGATGCGGAGGTTAGCTCAATCTTTTTTTGATTTTTTTTTCTTTCGTTGATAAAAAAAGTAAAACTGATGGCCACCATGCCCGGCACAAAGGCGATGTAAAACAAAGTCTTATAACTTCCGGGATAGAAATAGAGAAAGCCCAAAGCCGCTGCGGGTCCGATCACCGCGCCCACCGTATCCATGGCACGGTGAAGGCCAAACACGCGGCCTTTTGTTTCGGGAGTTGCTTCATCCGAGAGCATGGCATCGCGGGCGGCCGTGCGCAACCCTTTTCCGAGCCGATCCAGTGTGCGCGAAAAAAATATCCACCAGGGAAATGTAAACACAGCCATCATGGGTTTGGAGAGGGCACTGAGCAAATATCCCAACCGCACAAAGGGAAGCCGCTTTCCGCTTACATCCGACAACTTGCCAAAATAACTTTTGCTCAACCCTGCCGTGGCTTCGGCCACGCCTTCCAAAATGCCGATGAGCAAAATGGAAAACCCAATTTCTTTGAGATAGATGGGCATAACAGGATACAGCATTTCGCTGGCCACATCTGTAAAGAGGCTCACCAACGACAAAATCCAAACCGTGCGCGAAATGATTTTCATTTGATTAATTTTTTGCCACAGATTTTATTATGGCTAAAAAGGC
>JANOQB010000725.1:0-5571 GCA_031422215.1 Cytophagales bacterium
CTTGAAGGCAAACCGATTGATGTTTTCAACAACGGAAAAATGAGGCGTGACTTCACTTACGTGGATGACATTGTTGAAGGCATTGTGCGCCTCCTGCCGGTTGTTCAGAAAGGTAATTCGGATTGGAACGGTAAAAATCCAGACCCGGCCACCAGTTTTGCACCGTATAAAATTTACAATATTGGAAATAATAAACCTGTAGAACTTCTCCACTTTATTGAAGTGCTGGAATCTAATCTGGGAAAGAAGGCCGTGAAGAATTTTCTTCCGCTACAAGATGGCGATGTGCCCGAAACTTTTGCCGATGTAGATGATTTGATGAACGATGTTGGCTTCAAACCCGAAACCTCCATTGAGACTGGAATCAAAAATTTTGTTGCTTGGTATAAACAGTATTATCGGATTTAAAATTTACTTATGGAGAAACTTGGAATTATTGGTTTGGGGTACGTGGGGCTTCCCTTAGCGGTAGAGTTTGGAAAAATTGTAGACGTTGTTGGCTTTGATATTAATCAGGCAAGAATTGAAGAATTGAAGAATGGGATTGACCGCACCTTAGAAACAGACAAAGCGGAACTTGCTTCTGCTTCAAAATTGAGCTTCACATCCAACCCGGAGGATTTAAAAAAAGTCAATCATTATATCATCACGGTTCCCACCCCGGTGGATGATTATAAAACCCCCGACCTTACTCCTTTACTAAAAGCAAGCGAAACGGTGGGCAAAGTATTGAAACGGAGAGATGTGGTTATTTATGAATCCACGGTATATCCGGGCTGCACAGAAGAAGATTGTGTGCCCGTGCTTGAAAAATTTAGCGGCTTAAAATTTAATATGGATTTCTTTTGCGGCTACTCGCCTGAACGGATAAACCCAGGAGATAAGCAACATCGCTTGCCTAACATAAAGAAAGTAACAAGTGGCAGCAATCCGGAAATTGCCGAACGTGTGGATCAACTGTATAAAAAAATAATCAAAGCAGGCACGCACAAAGCCTCTTGTATAAAGGTGGCCGAAGCAGCCAAGGTAATTGAAAATGCCCAGCGCGATATCAACATTGCATTTGTAAACGAACTGTCACTCATTTTTGAAAAGATGGGAATCGATACCCACGAAGTGTTGGAAGCTGCTGGTACCAAGTGGAATTTTCTCCAATATAAACCCGGCCTGGTAGGTGGCCATTGCATCGGGGTTGACCCTTACTATCTCACTTACAAGGCCGAAAGTGTGGGCTATCATCCTGAAGTAATTTTGGCGGGGAGAAGGATCAACGACAACATGGGCGCGCACATTGCAAGCCGCGTGATAAAGCTGATGACTCAAAACGATCTTCCTGTTAACAAAGCCAAAATATTGGTTTTGGGAATAACCTTTAAAGAAAACTGCCCCGACATACGCAACAGCAAAGTAATTGATGTTATCAAAGAATTAAAAAGCTACGGCACAGATGTGGAGGTTTACGATCCCAATGCAGATGCCAAAGAGGTGCTGCATGAGTATGGTGTAAAAATGACAGCTGCCCTTGATAAGAAGTATGCTGCGATTGTTTTGGCCGTGAGCCATAAAGAATTTGGCTCCATCAATTGGTCTGCCATCAAATCCGAAAAGACAATTGTGTATGATGTGAAAGGGTTTTTAGACCGCACCCAGATTTCCGCACGCTTATAATTTAAAAAATGAACAACAACACAGCCCATGTATTAGTAACAGGCGGTGCCGGGTTTATCGGCTCGCACACGTTGGTAGAGTTAATAGCAGCAGGTTTTAAAGTTTCCGTGATTGATACGCTCGAGCGAAGCGACTTTAAAATCATAGAGGGAGTTGAAGCAATAACCAAAACAAAAATTGATTTTCATAAGATCGATTGCTTAGACTTTGCTGCTTTGGACAAATTGTTTACCCAAAATGTTTTTTCATCGGTCATTCATTTTGCTGCCTACAAATCGGTAAACGAGTCAGTGGCCGACCCGATCCTATATTATAAAAACAATGTTGGCTCGCTCAACTCTATGCTTGAAGTAATGAAAAAACATCAGGTAATGGATTTGATTTTCTCTTCCTCCTGTACCGTATATGGCCAGCCCGATCTCATCCCCGTAGATGAAACAGCCCCCTTCAAGCGGGCCGAATCCCCCTATGGTTCTACAAAACAGTTATGTGAACGGATATTGGAAGATGCTGCCACCATTGGTTTTCGTGTTGTTTCATTGCGCTATTTTAATCCCATCGGGGCGCACGAAAGCGCATTGATTGGCGAACTGCCCATTGGTGTGCCCAATAATTTGGTTCCATTTGTAACTCAAACCGCGGCAGGGCTGAGAGAAAAATTAACAGTCTTTGGCAACGACTACAATACTCCTGATGGTTCTTGTGTGAGGGATTATATCCATGTGGTGGATGTAGCCACTGCACACGTAAAAGCGATCAACTATCTACTAAGCAAAAAAGAAAAAAATCTCTTTGAAGCATTCAACCTGGGCACCGGTATTGGGGTTTCTGTTTTGGAAGTAGTGAAAAAATTTATTGAGGTTACCGGCATTAAACTCAATTACACAATCGGGCCACGCAGGGCTGGTGATGTGGAAAAAGTTTATGGCGATCCTCAAAAAATAAATAAAGCATTTGATTGGAAGGCCAAGTACAGTTTGGGCGAATCACTTCTTCATGCCTGGAACTGGGAAAAGAAACTCCGAAAAATATAGTTGTATCTGCATGGAAAAAATTCACATGGTGGATTTGCATTCGCAATATCTCCGAATAAAAATTGAGATAGACACGGCCATTCAGGAGGTAGTGGACTCTACTGCATTTATTCAGGGACCGCAGGTGGGCAAGTTTGCCAATGCTTTGGCAAAATACCTCAACTCAAAAGCGGTGATACCCTGTGCCAATGGAACCGATGCGCTGCAAATAGCGATGATGGCCCTAGGTTGCAAACCAGGTGATGAAGTGATCCTGCCTGTGCACACCTACATTGCTACTGCCGAAGTGATTGCCCTGCTGGGTCTAACTCCTGTGTTTGTTGAAGTGGATGAAAAAACTTTTAACATCAATGTGAACCTGATTGAAAGTAAAATCACCAGCAAGACTTTTGCCATCGTGCCCGTTCACCTTTACGGCCAGTGTGCCGATATGGAGACCATCTTAAAGATTGCACAAAAACACAAACTCCATGTAATTGAAGATGCCGCCCAGGCACTTGGCACGGAAAATACTTTTTCTGATGGACGTAAAATGCGAGCGGGCACCATGGGCACCATAGGCTGCACGTCTTTTTTCCCATCTAAAAACTTGGGCTGCTTTGGCGATGGTGGTGCCATCTTTACACAAGACTCAGCATTGGCAGAAAAAATAAAAATGATCGCAAATCACGGCCAAAAGATAAAGTATCATCATGATAGTATTGGGGTCAATAGCCGACTGGACACCCTTCAAGCTGCCGTCCTCCATGTGAAATTGAAATATTTAAGTGAGTATGAGCGTAAAAGAAATGAGGTTGCCGCATTTTATGATCAGGAGCTATCTTCACTTCCTTTCTTAGAAATACCTTTCCGATCCTCCAACTCCACCCATGTTTTTCATCAATACACAATAAAGACTAAAGGCATTGATCGCGATGAGTTTAAATCATATTTAGAAAACAAAGGAATACCAAGCATGATCTATTATCCAGTGCCGCTCCACTTACAAAAGGCATATCGCAAACCTGAGTATCCAGAGGGGTCGTTCAAAATTACAGAGCGATTGTCCAAAACCGTTTTATCCCTGCCCATCCACACCGAGATGAAGCCCGATCAATTATCCTACATTTGCGAAACGATCAAAGCATTTCCAGTTCATGACTGACTCAAAAAAATATTTTGCGCACGAAACCTCTGTGATTGACGAAGGTTGCGAGATTGGAGCCGGAACAAAAATCTGGCATTTCTCGCACATCATGCCCGATTGTAAAATTGGTGAGAATTGTAACATAGGGCAAAATGTGGTCGTTTCCCCTCAAGTTGTTTTGGGCAACAATGTGAAAGTGCAAAACAATGTTTCAATTTATACAGGAGTTATTTGCGAAGACGATGTTTTTCTGGGGCCGTCTGCAGTTTTCACGAATGTAACCAACCCGCGCAGTTCCATCAATCGCAAAAATGAGTATGCAAAAACAGTGGTGAAAAAAGGTGCAACTATTGGTGCCAATGCCACGATAGTTTGCGGTCATGACATTGGCCGATATGGGTTTATAGGAGCGGGTGCGGTAGTGACAAAGCATGTTGAAGATTATGCATTGGTTGTAGGCAACCCAGCTAAACAAACCGGATGGATGAGTGAGTATGGGCATCAGCTAAAATTTGATCAAGAAGGAAATGCTGTTTGCCCTGAAAGTGGCGATCACTATAAACTTGAAAATGGAAAAGTTAAAATTATAAAATGAAAAGATTCGCATTGATAGGAGCCGCAGGGTTTATCGCTCCCCGACACTTAAAAGCCATAAAGGAAACTGGTAATAATTTAGTTGCGGCTATCGATAGGTTTGATAGTGTAGGAATTATTGACAGCTATTTTCCCTATGCAGATTTTTTTACTGAGTTTGAGCGTTTTGACAGACATATAGATAAATTAAGAAGACAAGGGAAGATTCTTGACTATGTGAGCATTTGCTCGCCCAATTATTTGCATGACTCACATATTCGTTTCGCCCTTCGCCAACAGGCCGATGCCATTTGTGAAAAGCCGTTGGTGCTAAACCCCTGGAATGTGGATGCACTGGCTGAGATTGAAAAAGAAACCGGTAAAAAAGTTTATACCATCTTACAGCTTCGGCTTCACCCTGCCATTATTAAATTGCGAGAAGAAGTATTGGCGAGCGATCCCACTAAAACTTTCGATGTCGATCTTACCTACATTACTTCGCGGGGCAAGTGGTATCATCATAGCTGGAAAGGCGAAGAACAAAAATCCGGAGGAATAGCTACCAATATCGGCATTCATTTTTTTGATATGCTGCTTTGGATTTTTGGCGAAGCGAAGGAAGTAAAAGTTGAGAAATATGAGTATGACCACGCCTCTGGATTTTTACATTTGAACAGAGCAAGGGTTCATTGGTCGCTGAGCATAAACGAAGAGCATTTACCCGAAGCTGTAAAAGCGCAAGGCAAGAGAACCTTTCGCTCGTTGCAAATGAATGGAAAGGAAATTGAATTTAGCGATGGGTTTACTGATTTACACACCATCAGCTACACAGAGATATTAAAAGGCAATGGGTTTGGGTTGGAGGAGGCGAGACCTTCCATTGAGTTGGCGCATCGGATCAGAACTAACAAGTGAACCAACATTTCGTAACTTTAAATAAAATTTGAAATGAAAGGAATCATTTTAGCAGGTGGATCGGGCACACGCCTTTATCCATTAACAAAATCCATATCAAAACAGATTTTGCCGATATACGACAAACCGATGATCTATTACCCGTTATCGGTATTGATGCTGGCCAAGTTGAGATCCATCGCCCAGCAAGGTTTGAAACAACGGTAGATCTTGGGGTGTAGAGATGATTAGTATTTCCCTTATGTTGGCCAGCAT
>JANOQB010000726.1:0-2939 GCA_031422215.1 Cytophagales bacterium
AGGGACTTTAGTCCCAAACACAAAACTGTAGTACGCTCGCTTTAAATTGGGTTCAATCGAACAAGGTGAGATATAATTTTTTTTTACGCACATGACCAAAAGATTGCCCATACTTGATGAAGTAGTGATAAACAAAATCCACCTTGTGCGCGGACATAAAGTAATGTTGGACAAAGACCTTGCGGAGCTTTACAATGTTAACACAGGTAATTTAAACAAAGCAGTAAAGCGGAATCGGATGCGCTTCCCGGATGATTTTATGTTCCAGCTTACGAACAAAGAGTTAAAGAACTTGATATTCCAAAATGGAACATCAAGCCCGAATACCGGAAAGGTAGGTTGGGGCGGCACAAGGAAGATGCCCTATGTTTTTACAGAGCAAGGAGTTGCCATGTTGTCAAGTGTATTGAACAGTGAACGGGCAGTTCTGGTTAATATCCACATCATACGAGTGTTTACACGAATGCGGGAAATGCTGTTAACAAATAAGGACGTACTATTGAAGTTAGAGCAATTGGAGAGAAAGGTTGTTAAACAAGATGATGATATAAGACTAATCTTTGATTACTTGAAAGAGTTATTGAATCCACCAATTGAACCCATGCGAAAAATCGGATTCAAGCACAAGAAGGAAGACGATGGGTTTTAAAACGGTTCAATCGAACAAGGTGAGATTTCCGAACTGATCGGTAGGTGGCGTGGGTATTATCAAACTGGGGCCATCTCTTTCTACCAAATTTATCGATGGCGAAATGGTATATCCATCCAGCAAATCCGCAGGGCGCGCTGTAAGCAGGTCAATCAATTGGTCTTCGGTGGAATTCTTGTCCAACCAAATTTTTTCTTCCTCCATAAAAAAAATCACAGGCATGCGTTCGGTGATTTCCAAAACCCAATCCAGTGCGGGCACCGTGATGATTGAAAAGGTGTGAAAAGAATTCCCTTCATGGTCATCGTACTCTTCCCACAATCCGGCCAACGAGAAAATGCTTTTTGATTTTAGGATTATCCTCCAGGGAACAGTTGTCTTTTTACCTACTTTTTTCCAGGCATAAAATCCATCAGCCGGAACCAAGCACCGGTGTGTTTTAAGGTTCTTCTTTAACACGGGCTTCTCTTTTATAAGCTCGCTCCGGGTGTTGATGATTCGTTCGGCAATGGTTTTGTTCTTTGACCATTGTGGTGCGGTGCCCCAATAGAAGTAGGAGAGGCCCTGGGGGCTTTCGTGCGTGATCACCGGCATCAGTTGAGAGGGGGCACCGTTGTAGCGTGGCTTGTATGCTTCGTGCTCTTCAATTTGAAAGCGGGTGGCAACTTCCTTGGCTGTGGCACAAATGGAATAACGCTCGATCATGTGTGCGACTGTATAAACTGAAGTGCTCTAAGCTCAGACCAATATAATCCATTTTGATCGAACAAGGCGAACCCCACATGGCCACCACGCGAGGGATATTCAAATTTCACGTAGGGATGATTTTCAAACTGATCTGGAAAACAATCTTTGCTCAAAAATGGATCATTCAAGGCATTGACCACTAAGGTAGGCCGTTGAATATGTTGAACAAATTGAAGGGAGCTGCATTGGTTATAATAGTGAAGCGCATTTTTAAAACCGTGAATGGGCGCGGTATAAAGATCATCAAATTCAAGCAAACTGTTTACCGATGCAAGAGGGGCTGGATCAATCCCTTCAAGATACTTTGCCTTATGAACAACTTTGTTTTTCAAGCTATTCAAAAACCGTTTGTTGTAAATCCAGTTCGATCGTTTTGAAATTTCAATACAACTGCCATGCAAATTGAGTGGAACAGAAAAGACAACACTTTTTTTTACCCACGGATGAAGGGCCGATGCTTTTTCCCCCAGATATTTTAACGTAAGATTTCCTCCTAAGCTAAATCCGATAAGATTGACATCCTGATAGCCAAGTGCAATGGCGTGGTTGACGATCAGGTCCAGATCTTCCGTGGCACCACTATGATAAAAACGGATTTTGTGGTTCATTTCCTCGCTGCATCCTCGATAGTTCCAAGCCAGCACATCATATCCCCGATCGCGAAATAGTTTTGCCATTCCTTTTATGTAGGGCCTTCCACTGCTTCCCTCCAGCCCATGCGAAAGGATGATCAGCTTTCTGGAACTTTGTTTCAGCCAGTCAAGGTCAAGAAAATCTCCATCAGGTGTTGAGATGCGTGTCCTTGTATAAGCAATACCTGTTACCTTTCTCAACAAGGATGGGTAGATGGTTTCTAAGTGTTTGGTGAACAGGAGCGAGGGAGGACTGTATGGGGTCATTGATCAGTGGGATGTACGCTCCAAAATTACACAGGCACACGCACTTGGGAATAATTTTAATCGCGATATTCACAATAATATTTTAAAATCCTCATTTATTATACTCAGAAACACCTTACCTCAATCAGCAATTTGAATCAGCTTTCCTTTTATTTTAGGTGGTTATCCGGTGGTCTGCTTATGTCGTTTCTGGCAACAGGTAGCATGGCTCAAAGCATTGGTGGCCATGTGGTGGACGAAAACAATGATCCCGTTCCTTTTGCCAATGTATTTGTTCGCGAACTGAACACGGGTACCGCCACCGATAGCCGGGGCAGATACTTCCTCACGTTGGATGCCGGTATTTATAACCTGGCAGTTTCTGCGGTTGGTTTTCAAACACAAGCCTTTCAGATCATCCTTCGCGACAAGCCTTTGGTGAAAAACATCACACTGAAAGCTTCACATACAGAACTGGATGAAGTAGTAGTAAAGGCAAGCCGCAGAGACCCCGCTTTTGAAATCATTCAAAGAGTAGTTGAGACAAAAGAAAAATACATCAAGCAAACTTCCAGTTCGCGCACACAGGTATATGTGCGTGCTATGGAAACGGTGGATAAAAAGAAAAAGAAGGAACCAACCGTAACGGAAGATATTGATAAGAA
>JANOQB010000727.1:0-7201 GCA_031422215.1 Cytophagales bacterium
TATGGCTCTTGGATTCCCACTGCCAACCTTGTATTGATTCCAAATTCGATAAAAATAATTTCAAAGATGTGTGCATAGACAAGGGGCTTAAGCCCGTTGCAATTAACAGCAAAATTTCAAGGGACTTTAGTCCCAAACACAAAACTGACGTATGCCTAGAAATTTCTGATGAGTGATTTTCATTTTTAGGGTGAGCAATAAATGACTGTGTCTTTTTGAAAAGCACCCCAGCCATTCATCTATCCCAATAAATCCTTAATTTGCTTATAAATAAGCAACCCCATGTTCGTAACTAAAAAAACCGCTCCCGCCATAAAGAAAGTTTGCGTGACCGGGCCCGAGTGCACCGGCAAATCCGACCTTTCAAAAATTTTGGCCGATCATTACAAAACCAGCTTGGTGCAGGAATATGCGCGCGCCTATCTCAACAAACTCAATCACCCCTATCAAGAGTCTGATCTTTCAAAAATTGCGCATGGCCAATTGCGCATGGAAGATGAATGGCTGAACGAATCAAATAAACTGATGATCTGCGATACCAACGCCATCACCGTAAAAATCTGGAGCGAATTTAAGTTTGGCCATTGCGATGAAGATATTCTAAAACAAATTGAAGCGCGCAAATACGACCTCTACCTGCTGTGCTATATTGATGTGCCGTGGGAAAATGATCCGCAACGCGAACACCCCGATAAGCGCGAACATTTCTGGAACATTCATAAAACTGAAATTGCAAAGACAGGCGTTCCGGTTGTTGAAATCCGTGGCGACCGTGAAGCACGAAGACAAAAATCCATCGAAGCCATCAATTCACTTTTGGAACAAGTGACTTCATAAAATAAATTTCCCGCAAATGCCGCAAAGGAATGGCGCGAAGTACGCAGAAATATTTTTGCCGCGCTTTGCGGGTGAGTTTTGCGAACTTTGCGCGAGATGCCAATGACGGAGCCAAAGCCCAATCCTTATGCAGCACTTCATGTGCGCGATTTTCGGTTGTTCATTTTATCACGCCTCTTCATTACGCTGGCCATCCAAATACAAAGTGTTGTGGTAGGCTGGCAGATTTACGAAATCACCAAAGACCCACTCTCGCTCGGCTTGATTGGTTTGGCCGAAGCTGTGCCTGCCATCAGTGTTTCCTTATATGCCGGGCACTTAGCGGATGTAGTGCAACGAAAAAAAATCATTCTCTTCTGTGTGATATTATTGGCCTTTTGCTCAACGGCACTTCTTTATTTCACCACTCGTTTTGGTGCCTCTGTATTGAGCCACGGCACCTGGCCTATTTACCTCATCATTTTTTTCACCGGCCTGGCACGTGGGTTTCTTTCTCCTGCAAATTTTTCGTTCATGCCACAATTGGTCGAGCGGTCGCTTTATCAAAATGCAATCACCTGGAACAGCACCGTGTGGGAAAGTGCCGCAGTGGGTGGCCCTATGATTGGCGGTTTGGTTTACGGTTTTTTTGGCATCACTGCGGCTTACTCGACCGGTTCGGTTTTGGTGATCGCGGCATTGGTTTGCTATTCCAGTATCCCGAACAAACCCATACCGCCCGCCACCGAAGAGCAGGGCATCTATGAAAAGATAAAAGCAGGGATAAATTTCGTGTTCAAAAACCAAATCATTTTAAGCGCCATCAGTTTGGATTTGTTTGCTGTGCTCTTTGGTGGGGCCGTGGCATTGCTTCCCATTTTTGCAGACACCATCCTGCATGTAGGTGCAGTGGGCCTTGGCTTCTTGCGTTCGGCACCGGCCATCGGAGCGTTGGTGATGGCAGTATATCTTACCCACAATCCTATCCGAAAACATATTGGAAAAATTTTATTGTGGTGCGTGGCGGGCTTTGGGTTTTGCATGATCGGGTTTGCACTCTCTACCAATTTTTTTGTGTCGATGTGTGTGTTGGTTTTCAGCGGCATGTTTGATTGCGTAAGCGTGATTGTTCGCGGCACACTCATTCACACATTGACTCCCGAAAACATGAAAGGCCGCGTGTCGGCAGTCAACAGCATGTTCATCGGCTCATCCAATGAAATTGGCATGCTCGAATCGGGTGTGGCCGCCCGGCTGATGGGTGTGGTGCCATCGGTGATCTTTGGAGGCGCGATGACGTTGATGGTGGTGGCAACTACGGTATGGAAAGCTCCAGGGCTTAGGAGATTGCAACAGGTGAAGTGATGACTATCAAGTTTGTGCTCACCTGTCCAGACACTGTCTGGACAATTGAGTTGAAGGCACGTTAAAGAGATCAACTTGCAAACTAAATTTTGAACTTTACGACCCACTGAGTTGTGAGCTTTTCGAAGCTTGTATAAAATTGAACCCCCTCATCAAAAATCATTCATGGTATAGTGCTATAAAACATTAACTTCGACTATCAAAACTCAAAATACCATGACAACCCGCAGATCGTTCTTTCAAAAAGCAGCAAGTGCCGCCAGTGCCTTGTCGCTCGCTCCCCTTGTTGGCCAAGCTATTTCCGAAGACATTTCGGATGCACTCTTTTCGCTAAACAAACTTTCGCCTCTTGATGCAGCCAACGATGAAGAGTTGTGGGCGCGCATGGCACAAGCCTACACCGTGTCACCGTCCATTCTCAACCTAAACAACGGTGGCGTAAGCCCACAGCCCAAAGTAGTGCAAGATGCCGTGGATCGATATTATCATCTAAGCAACGAGGCTCCCTCTTACTACATGTGGCAGATTCTTGACAAAGGCCGCGAACCCTTGCGAAAGAAACTCGCTGACCTGGCCGGAGCCAATCATGAAGAATTGGCCATCAACCGAAACACCACCGAAGCACTCGGCACATTCACTTGGGGCATTGACATGAAGCGAGGCGATGAAATTGTTATGACAAAACAAGACTACCCCAACATGATACACGCCTGGAAGCAGCGAGAACTGCGCGAAGGTGTAAAGATCAACTGGATCAATCTAAACCTTCCCGTTGAAAATGATGAGGTGGTGATCAAAGCATACATTGATGCCACTACATCCAAAACGAAAATCTGGCACATCACCCATTTGATCACATGGACAGGCCAGATACTTCCTGCCGCAAAACTTTGTGCTGAGGCGCGCAAGCGTGGCATTCTTACAATTGTGGACGCGGCCCATTCATTTGCCCACTTGGATTTTAAAATTTCTGAAATGGATTGCGATTACTTCGGCACCAGTTTGCACAAGTGGCTATGCGCTCCTTTTGGCACAGGCATGATGTATGTGCGCAAGCCGCTGATAGAAAAAACCTGGCCTATCTTTCCAAACGATAAACCTCAAAGCCCTGACATCAGAAAATTTGAATCACTCGGCACACGTTCCTTTGCGCCCGAGCAAGCGATTGGTCAGGCGATAGATTTTCACAACGCCATTGGTGGCAAGCGCAAGCAAGAGCGTTTGCATTATTTGAAATCGTACTGGTGCAATGCCGTAACCAAAAACCCACGGGTGAAGTTGCACATCTCCATGAAACCGGAATACTCCTGTGCGCTGGGCACCTTCAGCATCGATGGATTGGATGTGGGCGACATCGCATCCAAACTATTTAGTGAACATGGCATCCATACCGTTTCCATCAAGTGGGAAAATGTAAATGCAGTGCGGGTAACACCTCACGTTTACACCACCACCAAAGACTTGGATAGATTTATTGATGCAGTGGGGAAAATTGCGGCTTCTTAATTTTTTGATTTCTCATCTCTACTTATATGTTCAATATATTGAAGGTTCTTACCTGTATTGGTTTTTCTATTCAGTCCTTTGCCCAGTCCATAGAAATAAAAACCCCCGGCCTTCAACAACCCGTAGAAGTCATCCGCGATGCGTATGGCATAAATCACATCTACGCACAAAACGAACACGATCTTTTTTTTGCACAAGGCTATTGTGCCGCCAAGGACAGGCTCTTTCAGTTTGAACTTTGGCGCAGGCAGGCAACCGGCACCTTGTCGGAAATTTTAGGGCCACGCGAAATTAAAAGAGATATTGGCGCGCGCCTGTTTAAATATCGCGGCAATATCGAGCAAGAGTTCAATCACTATCATCCGCGAGGCAATCAGATCATCCGCGCATTTACCGATGGTATCAATGCCTATGTAAAAGAAGCATTGGCCGATCCAAAAATACTTCCGCTTGAGTTCACGTTGCTCAACATCACACCCGGATTGTGGACTCCTGAAATTGTAATATCGCGCCATCAAGGTTTGCTTGGAAACTTAGAGGATGAAGTTAGCAATGCAAGAGCAGTGGCTGCCTTGGGTGCAGAGAAAGTTAAAGGACTAAAAGCATTGGAACCTGGTGAAGCCCGCCTTGAAATAGATTTCGCCATCAATCAACAAGCCTTGTCAAAAGAAATCGCTGAACTTTATTCCGCATTCCGAAAGCCATTGGAGTTCACCACAAAAGATATTTCGCTCTCGGCCAACACAGATTTAAAACACTATCAATACTTGGCACAACAAGATGCAGATGCTTACAGGCAGGTGATGGAAAGGGAAAAGGAAAATATAGGAAGCAACAATTGGATTGTGAGCGGTGCGCTTTCGCAAAGTGGATTCCCTTTGTTGGCAAACGATCCACACCGGGCATTGTCCGTTCCCTCGCTCCGTTACATGGTTCACTTAAATGCTCCGGGGTGGAATGTGGTGGGAGGCGGTGAGCCAACCATTCCCGGTGTTTCTATCGGCCATAATGATCATGGGGCGTGGGGCCTCACCATTTTTTCAATAGATGGCGAAGACATTTATGTGTATCAACTAAATCCTCAAAATAAAAATCAATACAACTATCAGGGCACGTGGGAAGATATGAAGTTGATCAAGGACACCGTGAAAGTAAAAGGTGCACCCACTGTTTTTGTTGAGCATAAATATACCCGGCATGGCCCCGTCACTTTCGTGGATGAGGGAGCGAACGTTGCTTATGCTGTGCGTGCAGCGTGGATGGAAATTGGTGGCGCACCGTACATGGCCAGCTTGCGCATTGATCAGGCCACTACTTGGGAAGAGTTTCGCGAAGGTTGTTTGTACAGTCACATTCCCGGTGAGAACATGATATGGATTGACAAAAAAGGAAACATAGGATGGCAAGCCGTGGGTATTGCTCCTATTCGAAAAAACTGGGATGGATTGGTGCCCGTTCCTGGCGATGGCCGTTATGAATGGAGCGGCTTTCTTCCCATAAAATCGTTGCCCCATGTTTTCAATCCTGAAAAAGGATTTTGGGCTACGGCCAATGAAAATTTAGTGCCTGACAATTATCCGCATACCAATGCTGTGGGCAGAGGTTGGGCCGATCCGTGGCGGGCCGATCGTATCAATGAAGTGCTTGGATCGGTAAAGAAACATTCTCTGGAAGATATGATGCGTTTGCAGTTCGATTATCTTTCCAGTCCTGCGCGCATACTCGTGCCCCTGTTGAAAGGATTGAAATCATCCAACCCGAAAACCGAATCAGCAAGAAACCAGTTGCTCGCTTGGAATTTTATCCTTGATGCAAACTCCATAGAGGCCGCCATCTATGTGATGTGGGAACGAAAAATTTCTGAAAACATGTTGCCCCTCTTTGTTCCTGAAAAAGGAAAAGGTTTTGTCAAATCCATTCCTCTAAGCAAGACGATTGATTGGATTGTGGCTGCGCGACCAGAATTTGGAGTTGATCCCATTGTTGGGCGCGATGCGTTTTTGATTTCAAGTCTTGAACAAGCCGTTGTTGAACTCACAAAAAAATTGGGTGCCGATACGAAGAAGTGGCAATATGGGCAGGCAGCTTATCATCATGTGCAGATCAAACATCCACTAAGCAACGCGGTAAATGAAGCTACCCGCAAAAAATTGGAAGTAGGCACGCTTCCACGCGGTGGTTATGGTTCAACACCGGGTGTGACGGGCAACGCAGACAATCAAACACATGGTGCCTCATTCAGGATCGTAGCCGATGCATCGGATTGGGACAAGACCATGTTCACAAACACACCGGGGCAAAGCGGAAATGTATCAAGTCCATTTTACAAAAATCTATTTCCGTTGTGGGCTGCCGACAAACACTTTCCGGTTTATTTCAGCAGGCCACTGATTGAGCGAGGGGCAAAAGAACGTACCGTTCTAAAACCCTAATAGATTTTCCTAATTGATGTTAAGCAAAACGATAGAACCTGTCAGTTTGATCCCGATAACTATCGGAACGAAAACTGATTACCCTAAGCTAAATCGCCTTCGGCCCCGATTAATCGGGGAGGCTGACACTTACTTTATAAGTTTGTGTAACATCAGTCACTAAGCTCCTCAGCAGATTTTTTTCTTCTCCTCTCTTGGTTTCAACCTGACAACAATCATGTCGAAGTTTGATGGATATCATTTCGTTCGATTTTATTTATGAAGTGATTTGCTCCACCATTTCGGTGCAGACGTGAGGGAGCGTTGATTTTCGGCCACCTGTGTAAACTTTGCAACAAAGAAATTGGCCCAAAGGCAATTTTCCGAAAGCATAAATAAAATTGAGACCATGAGCAAAACAATTTTAGTATTGGGAGCCGGCACTGGTGGTATTGTCACCGCCAGTGAGCTGCGCAAGAAAGCCGGAAAGCAAGCGAGGATCATACTGTTTGAGAGAGAAGATAATAATGTTTTTGCACCCTCCCTCCTTTGGCTGCTGGTGGGCAAAAGAAAGCCAAATGACATTTTCAGGAAGACGCGCAACTTAGCGAGAGAAAATACGGAGGTGATTATTGGTGAGATTGAAAAAATTGACCCTGCACTAATCTCCGTAACGGTCAATGGCAAAACATATAAGGGCGATTATATGGTGGTGTCGCTCGGTGTTGAACAAGTTACCGAACACAACTTGAATAATTTTGGATATGATTTTTATACATTGGATGGAGCGGAAAGATTCAACAAACAACTGCAAAATTTTAAAGGAGGAAAAATTGCTGTGTTGATCCCTTCGCTTCCATTCAAATGCCCAGCCGCACCTTATGAAGCCGCCATGTTGATAGAAAGCCATATCCGCCAAAATGGATTGCGGAACAAAACTGAAATCTCGCTCTACACGCCTGAAGTTGGTCCCATGCCCGTGGCCGGAAAAGAATTGTCGGGCGAAGTAAAGCGAATGGTAGAATCGAAGGGGATAAAATATTTTCCTGAGCACCAGATCACCTCAGCGTCAGATAAAACACTGGCTTTCAATAACGGCACAA
>JANOQB010000728.1:0-8309 GCA_031422215.1 Cytophagales bacterium
CACTATAAAAAGCTGGTCGCCCGAAGACCGGCCGCGGGAAAAAATGCTGTTGAAAGGAACCACGGCTTTGTCCGATGCAGAGTTGGTGGCCATTCTGATTGGATCGGGCACACCCAAACTAAGCGCTGTGGAGTTGTCGAAGAAAATCTTGCTGCTGGGCAACAACAACCTGAATGAACTCGCCAAGCTTTCCATCAAAGATCTTACAAAAATAAAGGGCATTGGCGAAGCGAAGGCCATCACCATAGTGGCCGCGCTGGAGCTGGGCCGTAGAAGAAAAGAAAAAGACCCCGAAGAAAAACCTCAAATAGCCACATCGAAAGATGCATTTGATCTTTTGAAAGGTGACATGATGGACTTGCCCACCGAAGAATTTTGGGTGCTGCTGATGAACCGCGCCCATCGCGTGATCAAAAAGAAACGCGTGAGCGAAGGGGGCGTGGCTGGCACTGTGGCCGACCCAAAAGTGATTTTCAAAATGGCATTGGAAGAACTGGCATGTGGCATTATTGTGGCGCACAATCATCCATCTGGAAATTTGCAAGCAAGCCAAAGCGATATTGACCTCACCAAAAAATTGAAAGAAGCAGGCAAGCTTATGGAAATACAACTGCTGGACCACCTCATTATTGCCAACCAGAAATATCTTAGCTTTGCTGATGAAGGATTGATATGAAGGGACAAAAAAAATTGGTATATCTGGTTATTGGCCTGTGCCTGATTGCAATCGTGGCATTTGTTTATTCGTCCAATAGGCCCAAGCAGGATTTGAAAATAGCCGAGACCGAGATTCAAAAAGAATTGATCGAGCCTTCGCCAATACCTCTTAGTGAGCCCAAGCAAAAAGAGATAGAAGTCGCGGCCATCACAGATGCAAACCCGCACACACAAAATCTATTGGCGCAATACGAGAAATTTATTGAAAAGGCCATGCGCTCCGGCCAGACTCCCGGGGCTGCTATTGCTATCATCAAAGATTCATCCATTATTTTTTTGAAAGGCTTTGGCCTGAAGCAAATTGGAAAACCCGACTCCATCAATATTAATACTGTGTTTAGGCTGGGTTCTGTTTCAAAATGTTTTGCTTCAGTGCTTGCAGGCACCTTGGTAAGCGATTCTGTGATTGGCTGGGACGACCCCGTGATCAAATATTTAAAAACCTTTGAACTCAAGTCTGTTGAGAGCACACAAAAACTGACTTTGCGCCACGTGCTCTCGCACACCATGGGCCTCCCCTATCATGCTTACACCGATATGATTGAAGAGCGCACTCCTCTGGATACACTTTTGAAAGCACTGAAAAACGTAAACCTGATTGGTGAGCCTGGAAAAATTTACAGCTACCAAAACGTAGGGTATAGTGTGATCGGCAAAGTGATTGAAGAGGCCACTCATCTATCCTTCGAGCAAGCACTGACTGAAAAAGTATTTCTTCCGCTTCGCATGAAAAACAGTTCTGCTTCTTATTTAGCCATGGTGAGCAACCCAAACATTGCGAGGCCTCATCTAATTTCGCGAAAGCGGTGGAAGTCTGTGCCTGTATCCGATACCTATTATGATTACGCCCCGGCAGGAGGAGTGAATGCAAGCGTGGCAGACATGGCCCTTTGGCTCAAAGCTTTGCTGGGCAATCATCAAGATGTGATTGCAGGCTCCGCGCTGAATGAAATTTTCAAACCACAAGTAAAAGCCGTAGCAAAAAACAGAAATTTCAGGAGATGGAAAAAACCAACTGCATCCTACTATGCACTCGGGTGGCGTGTGCTCACGTTTAAGAACGACACCATTCAATATCACGGAGGGTACGTGAACGGATATAGAAGTGATGTGGCCCTGGACCGCAAAAACAAAATCGCCATTTGTGTGCTCACCAACTCGGCAGGCAATTTGGCCGACCGTTCCATTCCAGAATTTTTTGCCCAATACAACCAGCATAAAATTTCTATTGATGCCTGGGAAAACAGGAAGAAGGATATGCTCGTGGCCGATCGCCAAAAAGAATTACAACCTTCTCTCAATTGATGAAACGCGCAAATTTGCTTATCGTAATCGGGTTGATTGCCGTAGTTGCCGTGACAATTTATTCCATGCAAGGCGGAAAATCGGATGCGGAGTATCAGGAATTTATTGCCAACAAACGAAAAGAAAGCGATGAGTTTATGAAGTCGGGCAAGGGCTCACCCTTTTTGCAAGACTCCGTTACGTTTGAAGGATTAAAATATTTTCCGGTAAACGAAAATTACAATATCAAGGCAAGGCTTGAACCGATTGAAAACAAAAAAGTTGTGCTCCTTGCCACCAGCACAGGAAGCGAACAAAAATATTTAGAGTATGCCTATGCCGTATTCGATTTGGATGAAAGAGAAAACAAACTCCTCATACTTGAGTCGATGGAGATGGGGCCGCAGCGGGGCACGCTTTTTCTCGCTTTCGCGGATGAGACAAGTGGCATAGAAACCTACGGTGCCGGTCGCTATTTAGACGTGAAGAAAGTTGCTGCAGCAAAATCCATTCAATTGGATTTCAATCTTGCCTACAATCCTTATTGTGCCTATACCGACAGCTTCACATGCCCGTTTCCACCGAAAGAAAATATTTTGAAAGTGATAGTGGCTGCGGGGGAGAAAAGCTATCAACATTGAATTATAAAGTATTAACTTAGATGTTATGAAAGGCAAGTACACCTTCACAGCTCATATTGAAAAGGATTTGGAAACAGGTCTTTTTATCGGTTATATTCCTTCTTTGCCAGGAGCACATTCTCAGGGCGAAACGCTGGACGAACTTCACAAAAATTTAGAGGAAGTTGCATCTCTTTGCATGGAGGAGATTGCTGAGGTTGATTTAAAGCGGATTCAATCTGAGTTTGTTGGCACGCAACAGGTAATGGTCAATATATAGTTGGATGACCTTAATGTCCTACCTCCTTTATCAAATGGTTTTGCTCAACTAAAACTAGTTTCATGAGCAGACTTCCAATAATCAATTCGAAGAAATTTGAAAAAATCCTATTTGAATTAGGGTTTCTTTATGTTCGTCAAAAAGGGAGTCACATGTATTATAAACATCCAGATGGCATGTACACAACCCTTCCCCATCATCCGGGTCGGGACGTGGGAAGACCTTTGATCCACCAGATTCTTCGTGAAATTGATCTTACCCCAGAAGAATTCTCTAATCTTTTAGAAAAGTGATACAGATTAATCTGCTAATTTTGAGACCGCTAAATTAAGAAATGAAAATCTCCTACAACTGGCTCAAACAATACATCAACATTCCTGAATCTGCAGAAGAGATCGGCCACGTGCTTACCTCCACCGGCCTTGAAGTGGAAAGTGTAGAGCCTTTCGAAACTGTGAAAGGCGGCCTCAAAGGTTTGGTGATAGGCGAAGTGCTAACGTGTACCAAACATCCTAATGCCGATAAGCTTTCGATCACAACAGTTGATGTAGGGAATGAAAAACCTTTGCATATTGTGTGCGGTGCATCCAATGTCGCAGCCGGACAAAAAGTAGTAGTGGCCACCGTGGGCACTACGCTCCATCCTACCAAAGGCGAACCATTCGCAATCAAATCTGCCAAGATACGGGGCGAGCAATCCGAAGGAATGATTTGTGCCGAAGATGAAATCGGGCTGGGCGAAAGCCATGCTGGTATCATCGTGCTCAACACCACGGTGGCCAATGGCACTCCTGCTTCGTCATTCTATAATATAGAGTCCGACTACACAATCGAAATTGGCCTCACCCCAAACCGTGCCGATGCGGCCTCGCATATGGGTGTGGCCAGAGATATTAAGGCTGCGAAAAAACGCGACCTCTGCATTCCTTCGGTTGAACAATTCAAGTTGGACAACACAAGTTTGACAATCCCAGTCATTGTTGAATCAACGGAAGCCTGCCCACGCTACTCGGGTGTTACCCTTTCCGGGATTACGGTCAACGAATCGCCTGAGTGGTTGAAAAATAGATTAAAATCTATTGGGCTCTCACCCATCAACAACATTGTGGACATCACCAATTTTGTGCTGCACGAAACAGGCCAACCGCTCCATGCTTTTGATGCCGATGAAATCACTGGCAAAAAAGTAATTGTGAAAACATTGACAGGAGGAACAAAATTCAAAACGTTAGATAACAAAGAAAGGTCACTCTCCTCTTCTGATTTGATGATATGCAACACTGAAGAAGCCATGTGCATTGCCGGAGTTTTTGGTGGAAGCAAATCGGGCATTTCAGCAAAAACAAAAAACATCTTTCTTGAAAGTGCTTGCTTCTCCCCCGATTACATCCGCAAAACGGGCATGCACCATCAATTAAAAACCGATGCATCGTTCCGGTTTGAGCGTGGCACCGATCCAAACATGACTGTGTATGCATTGAAGCGCGCTGCCCTGCTTATAAAAGAAATTGCCGGTGGATTGGTTTCTTCTGAAATCGTAGATGTCTATCCAAGTAAAATCGGGAACAAAACGATCTTGGTTCGAGACAAGAACGTGAAGCGGTTGATCGGCAAAGAAATTCAGCGTGAAGAAATTTTTTCAATTTTGGAAAGCCTTGACATTGCCATCACAGAAAAAAGAGAAGACAGTTTCACCGTGTCCGTTCCTCCCTATCGGGTGGATGTAACCCAAGAGGCAGATGTAGTGGAGGAAGTCCTCCGCATTTATGGTTTCAATAAAATCGAACTCTCCGAAATTGCCGGCACCGATTTTTTGGCAAGCTTCCCTGAAAAAGACACCACCAAATTCAAGCGCACGTTGGGATCCTTGTTGGTGGGCAATGGGTTTTATGAAATCCTTACCAACTCCCTTACCAATGCAGCCTATCAGCAAAAGCATTCATTGAAATTTTCCGGAGAGCCGGTTGAGATGTTGAACAAGTTGAGTGAAGAGCAGGGGATTTTAAGACAGACCATGCTCTTCACGGGCCTCGAAGTTTGTGCCTACAACATCAACCGCAGGCAAAAAGATTTAAAACTGTTTGAGTTCGGAAAAATCTATTGGAAAAATTCCGAGAACTCGTCTGTGGAAGATGCAACCGCCAAGTATAAGGAAGAAGAACGGCTGGCCCTGTACATTACTGGCAACCACGAAACCGAAAATTGGCTAAACAAACCACGGGCTGTTACCTACTTTGATTTGGCCCAACAGGTTTCGCACTTGCTTGAAAAATCATCGGTACAAAATCTGAAACAGGAAAAATTAAATGACCCGCTTTTTGAATATGGCGTACGCCTGATAAAGGGCACCAAGGAGATTGGGAAAATTGGGAAAGCCAAACCTGCCCTCGTTAAAGATTTCGGCATCAAACAAGAAATATTTTACGCAGACTTAAACACTGCCTTGCTTTTCAAGTCGGCAAGCCCTAAGTTCGTTGCGCAGGAAGTGGCCAAGTTCCCAGAAGTGAGAAGAGATTTGTCGCTGGTGCTGGATAAGCAAGTGACTTTTGAAGAAATAAGGGAACTTGTGTTATCGACCGAGAAGCGGTTGATAACAGAGATTATCGCCTTTGATGTATATGAAGGAGATAAAATCCCGCAAGGAAAAAAAGCATACGCGCTTGGCTTCACGCTGCAGGATGAAAGCAAAACCCTGACGGACGAGGAGATTGAAAAAGTAATGACGCGCTTGATGGGCGCGTTCGAAACCAAGATGGGCGCACTGATAAGAAAGTAAAAAACCAATACTGGCAACCTGAACTTTGAAACCGGACAATCCCAGTATCAAATATCAAGCATCCAGAATACAAAAATAATATCACATGGACCAGGAAGCATTAAAAACAAGCCTGAACAGCTTGGAGAGAAAATTATTGGTAATGTTGAATGCTCACAAATCATTGAAAGCAGAGTTGAGCGGACTAAAATCGGAGAATGGCGAGCTTAAAGCCGACATCCAAAAAAGGGACGAGCAACTCCATCATTTTAAAAATCAGATTAAAATCTCTAAGATTGTAGATCATATTAACCCGGAAGACGGAAGTATTTCGGAGTTGAAAAGGAAAGTAGACGAGTATATCCGTGAAATCGATAAATGCATAGCTCATGTGAGCAGATAACCCGGAAATGTTGATGGACGAACTCTCAGTTAAAATAAAGATTGCAGACCGCGAATATCCGATGAAGGTAAAACGCAAAGAAGAAGAAAAGGTGCGTGCGGCCGGCAAGCTCATCAACGAGAAAATAAAGCATTACCGCGATCAGTTTGGAATTGACGACAAACAAGACCTGCTGGCCATGGTTGCATTTGATTGTTTGGTAGATAAAACCGCAGATACCGAAACCCTGCAGGAAATAGACCAAACCGTAGTTGAAAAAGTAAATCAACTCAATCAGTTAGTTTCTCAAGCTCTTTAAATTCCCTTTCGTACTCGCCTCCCTTCGTTTTTGGCCGGTTGGCCATCCGGGTGTTTTTTAAACTATAAACACCTAATACCATGGACTTATTAAATCCAGGAGCAAACAGTTTGATCATCGCCATTCTGATTGCCATCATCCCAACAATCGTTATCGGAGTACTGCTCGGCTCCTTCCTCTACAAACGCAGGATAAAAAAGGATCAACAAACAAATCAGGAAAAAGCAAAGCTCATTATCAGAGAAGCTGAAATGCAAGCCGAGAACCTTAAAAAAGACAGGATACTCGAAGCGAAAGAAAAATTCCTGAAAATGAAACAGGAGTTTGAAGAAGACGCAAACCGCAAAAAAAACCAGATCATTGGCAACGAACAAAAAATAAAACTTCGCGAAGCCCAACTTTCCAAAGAGCTTGAAGCCATCAAGCGCAAAGAAGGTGAAGTGGATGAAGAAAAAAAGAGCCTGGCCCATCAGCATGAGCTGGTAAAGAAACGCAAAGAGGAACTTGATAAATTCAATGCGCAAAAGGTGGCCATATTGGAAGGCATCTCAAAATTGACTGCCGACCAAGCCCGCGATCAATTAGTGGAATCCCTTAAGGAAGAAGCGCAAACAAGGGCAAGCTCCTACATAAAGGATATCATGGAGGAGGCAAAACTGACCGCCACCAAAGAAGCCCGCAAGATTGTTGTTGAAACCATTCAGCGCACAGCCACCGAGCATGCCGTAGAAAACTGCGTTTCCATTTTCAACATAGAAAGTGACGACATCAAAGGAAAAATAATTGGAAGGGAAGGCCGCAACATTCGCGCATTAGAAGCAGCCACTGGAGTTGAGATTATTGTTGATGACACCCCGGAAGCAATCATCATTTCCGGCTTCGATCCGGTGCGCAGGGAAATTGCCCGTCTGTCGTTGCACCGTCTTGTGCAAGATGGCCGCATCCATCCGGCCCGCATTGAAGAAATTGTTGCCAAGACAACAAAAAACATTGATGACGAAATTGTGGAAATCGGGGAGCGCACGGTAATTGATTTGGGAATACATGGCCTTGCGCCCGAACTGGTAAAAATGGTAGGCCGCATGCGCTACCGTTCATCCTACGGACAAAATCTTTTGCAACATTCGCGTGAAGTGGCCAACCTGTGCGCGATCATGGCTGCCGAACTCGGTCTTAACGTAAAGCAAGCCAAACGCGCGGGCCTTCTTCACGACATCGGTAAAGTGTGGCACGAAGAATTGGAAAAACCTCATGCGATTGTAGGCATGGAGCTTGCGCTAAAACATAAGGAGCATCCGGTAATATGCAACGCCATTGGCGCCCACCACGATGAAATAGAAATGACCAACATACTATCGCCTATTGTGCAGGCTTGCGATGCCATTTCCGGTGCAAGGCCCGGTGCCAGGCGCGAGGTGATGGAGCAATACATCAAACGGTTGAAAGAACTCGAAAGCGTAGGGTTGAGTTTTGAAGGTGTGGAAAAATGTTACGCCATTCAGGCTGGGCGCGAACTTCGCGTGATTGTGGATGCTGAAAAAGCAACCGATGAGCGCGCCTCCCAACTTAGCTACGACATATCGCAAAAGATTGAAAAAGATATGCAGTACCCAGGACAGATCAAGGTAACGGTGATCAGGGAGATGAGAAGCGTGGCGTATGCGAAGTGACATAAGACTCAGTTGACAGTAAGGACTCCAAGAAAAATACTTGGAGTCTTTTTTATTAGCTGACATTCTGTAGGAATGTTCTTAATCGAAATAAACCACTCAACATTTATTCTATTTTGTGAACTTAAATGATTTTACTTTTATCATTAAATTGCTGTGACCAACTTGAGACTCATCGTATTTTTATTCGTTATCGCCCTGAATTCATCATTTGGTCAAGATTCTAACATCCCGCTTGCGCTGAAAGAATATCAGAAGTCCATGGGGAATCAATCACATGTA
>JANOQB010000729.1:0-15147 GCA_031422215.1 Cytophagales bacterium
TAACTACACTGAAGCTACTTTTAAAGGAGGGCCATTAAGTCGTCCTGCGCGGTCAGTTCAATAGCCGGAGCAATCAGGAATAGAATAAGTAAATAGGTTTTCATGCTCTTTAAATTTTTATGGCTATTGATTCCCTTTTTAGTAATTATTTGTAAAGTTCTGGCCCGTTAATTAATCGATGGCAATTATCAATGTTTATGATACCTGTATGGATTAAAATCTGGGAGGATGAACTGATCATGGTTTTGTTTTAGCAGGTTGATAGCGGAACTTCACGTTCACCCGAATTTTTTCAGAAATGTTATTCACTACTAACCGGGGTATTTCAATATTAAAATCTTTCACCGCCAGGTAGAATTCAGCCTTTGCCTGGATGGCCCCATTGGTTATCGTTGCTTCGGCCTTTGTGTTGACTGACCGCGTTACTCCATGCAGTGACATCTCTCCATCGACCTGTAGCACATACGTACCATCTTTGGTAAAATCAACCTCTTTCAAGTTTATAATTTTTCCCTTAAAAGTAGCTTTGGGATATTTGTCTGATTCTACATAGTTCTCATTAAAATGTTCTTGCATTAACGACTTTTCAAATTCAAATGCCTTCATTAGAACAACAGCCAGGATTTCTCCTGTTTCTATATTCAGCACACTGAGCGCCTGTTTATTAAAGGCTTCGATATTTTCAATCGTAGAAGCTGAAAAAAAGTGAGCCTCTCCGGCACGGTCAATAAATCTTGATTGTGCTACGGACTGATAACATACCCAGATCAAGAATAGAGTGAATACTATATTTTTCATTTTATTAGTCTTTTATGAGAATACACTTTATCACAATGGTCCATATAATTATGTTACGCATAATAATTTTTCAATTTTGAATGGCCCCATCATCTACCCAACAGGCGATCAGGTCAATTTGTGTTTGTGTAAGAACTCTACCTAAGGGCATATTTCTATTGCTGGTCTGGGTTTTGATCTTGCCGGCATTGTCCTGAATGTTTTTGAATACCCTGAAGTCAGGAAACTGCGAACCATTATGGCACCCATTGATGGCACAATTGTTTTGTATAATGGGTGATATGTTAACGGCAAAACTGATTCCTGACCCGATTCTTATCGTCTGGCTTGATTCGCAGCCTGCCGCGTCTTTTGCCACGATCGTATATTTTTCTGACACCAGATTGTTGAAGGTATTGTTAGGTTGAAAATCTCCTCCATTGAGTTTGAACAGGTAAGGACTGGTGCCATTAGCTGCTATAATGGTAATGCTTCCATTGGAAGTGTTGCAACCAGCATCGGTGGTTGTGAGTTCTATATTAACGCCATCAAGATTTTTGACAATGACCTCCAGCTTGCCAACACAATTGTTTACATCCAAAGCGGTTACTTCATAGTTGCCTGACGACAGATTAGAAAAGACCGGGTCATTTTGTTCGATACCATTGCCCAACTTAAATCGGTGTGGCCCTGTTCCCCCGGAAGTGCTAATCAGAAAGCTTCCATCTTTTAAATTGCAATGGGCATCGTTAACGGAAATCAACTGTATGGTAACCGGATTTACATCACATGTCACCGGAATGGGTAGCGTTTCATACACACACCGCTGCCAGAGAACTATAACGATAATTAATACAATAATTCGGGGAAGCACTCTTTTCATAAAATTTTTAAAACTTCATGACACTTGCCAGTGATTATTTTTCTTATTGATCTTTTTTTAATGGGAATAAACAAAGTGTACCGGGTTTGCCCGATACACTTTTATTAAACCCCACAATTTATTTTGATTTAAGGTGCGTTAGATCCAATATTTCCCTGTGCAATCAAGGTAGAAAGATTAGATACACTTAAATGAGCATTGATGTACCCATTATATGCAATCAACTGCGTATAGGTAATGGCACTATTGTCGTTCAATTTAGCAACCTGTGTCAGGCTTTTTCCTGTAGCACCACTTACGTTAGTAAGATCCAGCGCTATGGGGCCGCCCGCAGCAGCCGTGTTCATGTGAAGGTGGGATGGATGATCGCCACCAGCGGTGGTACCCACCAGGCTAAGGGTGATAAGCGTTGTGCCATTTTTACGTTGTGCAAATATTGCACTTCCGCCAACGGATGGATTAGATACTGAATTTAACGGGTAGGTCTTATTCATTCCGGTTAGTTCATTCTGACCAATGTCGCCCTGTGCAATCAGGCTGCCTAAATTGCCAGCACTTTCGTGCACATTGATGTATCCATTAAAATTCAATAACTCATCATAGGTAATAGCGGTTCCACTATTAATCTTGCTCACGCTGGTCAGACTCTTTCCGGTAGCACCGTCAATAGATGTAATATCAATGGCGATGGCTCCTCCCTGTGCAGCTGTGTTTATGTGAATGTGTGCGGGAGAGCTAACTCCTGAAGTTGTTCCGGTTAGAGCAATGCTTACCAGAGTTTCTCCGCTTACTCTTTTTGTAAATTTCGCTGTTCCGCTAATGGCGGTGTTGGAAACAGCGTTTAGCGTATAGGTTTTACTGGTGCTGGTAAGTTCGTTCTTACCAATATCGCTTTGTGCAATCAGGCTGCCTAAATTGCTCGCGCTCTGGTGCACGTTTATATAGCCATTGTAATTCAATAACTCATCATAGGTAATAGCGGTACCACTATTGAGCTTATTCACGCTGGTCATGCTCTTTCCGTTAGCACCGTCAATAGCAGTAAGATCAATGGCGATGGCCCCTCCCTGTGCGGCTGTGTTTAAGTGAATGTGTGCGGGAGAACTAACTCCCGAAGACGTTCCGGTTAGGGCAATGCTCACCAGCGTTTTGCCACTCATTCTTTTAGTAAAGGTTGCTGTGCCACTGATGGCAGTATTGGAAACAGAGCTTAATGCATATACTTTGCTAGTGCTGGTAAGTTCATTTTGCCCTATGTCGCCCTGGGCAATTAATGTTCCAAGGTCGCCACTGCTCAGGTGAACATTTACATACCCGTCCATACTAATTAATTGATCGTATGAAATAAGCGAGCCATCATTCAATGCTTTAACGGCCGTTTCACTTTTGCCAGTGGTTCCGTCTATAGCAATGAGATCAAGTAAAATGGCACCACCTTCTGCGGCTGTGCTGGCATGGATGTGTGCCGGGTGACTTCCGCCTGAACTGGTACCGCTCAACTGAACGGTAATCAGTGTTGCGTTATCATCTCTTTTTGAAAACGTCACCGTTCCACTGATGGCTGGATTAGATTTAGAGGATAATGCAAACTGTTTAGTGTCTCCGGTGAGTTGTGGCATCGGATCGTCTTTGCTGCATCCCGTAAAGAGCGTCATACTGGCAAAGAGCAAACTTGAGAATAGACATAATTTAATTAGATTTTTCATAAAAGTTGATTTAAAATTTAGTTTGTTTAGATACATACGCACAAAAAAGTGCAATTAGATTTCTCGTTATCTTAATCAGGAAGCACAACGGATTCAATCACATGAATCATTCCATTTGATTGGTTCACATCCGCTATAGTTACTTTAGACATGTTACCTTTTTCGTCTTTTAACATAACGTCTTTACCAACCATTAGCGCGGTCAACATTCCACCCTGCACCGTTTTCCATTCGGCTTTTCCATTCCCGGCTTTAATCGCTTTCACGATGTCGGCAGAACTATAACGCCCTGATACAACGTGATAGGTAAGTACAGTCGTAAGCATTCCTTTGTTTTCAGGCTTTAGAAGTGTTTCCACTGTTCCCGCTGGAAGTTTTGAAAAGGCATCATTCGTTGGAGCAAACACGGTGAAAGGCCCTTGACTTTGTAACGTCTCCACCAGGCCTGCAGCCTTCACAGCAGCTACCAGGGTAGTGTGATCCTTCGAGTTCACTGCGTTTTCAATAATATTCTTGGTGGCATACATGGGTGCGCCACCCACGGTCACTGGTTTTTGAGCATAAGCAAAAACAGTTAAAAGCAAACTAAGCATTGAAACAGATAATTTTTTCATAATTAATATAATTTAGAGTTGTAAGAACACTTACGAAGTTGACTCGCTCTTTGGATTTTTTAATTGGAAATTTCTTTACGTGAAAAAAAATAAAACCTTTTCGGTATCTTTCGACCTTTTCAGATACAGAACATCACCGCATTGCCTCCAATCAAGAAAGAAGAAGTACTCGTTGCACAGCTCAAAGCCAAACAAAAGGAGGCGTTGAGTTATCTCTATGATCATTATTCAGGCGCACTTTATGGAGTCGTATTGCGTATTGTGAAAAAGGAAGATCAGGCGGAGGAGATATTACAGGATATATTTCTAAAAATCTGGAATCGGATCGGATCCTATGACTCTTCCAAAGGAAAGTTATTTACCTGGATGGTTAACATCGCACGCAATCAAGCCATCGATAAAATGCGCTCAAAAGAATTGAGTAAAGAGAATAAAACCGATGACATCGCTAATCTCGTAGATAGGATTGACAATAAAGAATATAGTGAGCTGTCGGTCGAATCAATAGGGTTGAAGGAGGTGGTTGAGAAATTGCCGGCAGAACAAAAATTTGTGATAGATTATTTATATTTAAAAGGCTATACACAATCTGAATTAGCAGAAGAATTTAATATTCCCTTGGGCACGGTGAAGACAAGACTAAGAATGGCAATGATTGAGCTGAGATCTATCTTAAAAGTAAATTGAATATAAAAGAGTACATATCGACTGGAATTTTGGAAGCCTATGTAATGGGTGACCTATCGCTTTCGGGTAGACAGGAAGTGGAAAAAAACCTTGCGCAATATCCGGAATTGCGAGAAGAAGTAAAGCAGATCGAAGAAACACAAGAAGCATTCTTACAACGTGCTGCGACTGCTCCACGGGCTAAACTAAGAGAACAGATACTTTCCCTGGTTGAAAATAAAAAGGAAACAAAAGCAGTAAGCCTGGTGCCATCCTACTGGCGATTAGCTGCCGCGGCCTCAATTACCGTTGGATTATTCGTTTCCTATTTGGCCTATGATTACCGCGACAAGTGGTTGAAAACCGTTGTGGCATTGAATGGCATGGTTGATGAGAATCAGCAAATCGCGCAGAACTACAACATCGTTAATCAGAAGCTAGATAAAATAGAACAAGATTTTTCAGTCATTGAAAATTCTGCGTTCACCAAAGTGGTGATGAAGGGCACCGATAACAATCCCAATGCACTCGCTTCGGTATACTGGAATCCAACTTCGCAAGAAGCCTACCTCAGTATTCAGACTCTTCGCGAAATCTCAAGCGATAATCAGTTTCAACTCTGGGCCATAGTCGATGGCAAACCGGTTGACATGGGCGTGTTTGATGAAAACTTTTTGGGTCTTTTAAAAATGAAAAGTGTCGCAGGTGCACAGGCTTTTGCCGTAACCATAGAGCCACGAGGCGGCAAAGAGACTCCTTCCCTGGAAACCATGCAGGTGGTAGGCACTATCTCAAAGGGTTAAACTTCTCTTCGGTTCGTTCTTTGCTTTGAGGAACAATCTTAACCTGTTCAAAATATTCTATTTGCTTTTGCGTTCTCTTGATGCTATGCAAAAATCAAGTCTAAGTTTTTTTGTTTGTCTGTTGGTATTGAGCCCTTCGTTACTATTGTCCGCCCAAAGCACCACCACGCTTGGCGACAAAAGGATTCCTGATGAAAAAGAATTCTCTCACCCTTCTTCCCATAAGCATTCGCCACGGTTAAAGAAAATCAAGGTAAAGCACACACCGCGTTATGAATTTTATAAGCGGGTGGAAAAAGTGGCAAAAGAAAAGCAGCGCACCTTAAAAAAATTGGCCGAGCCTCAATATGCAAATGTCAGCTACTTCGGGCACAAGCGTCCTCCCAAAAAAAATCCAGCAAATAGAATGAGATATTGCAAGGAGTGTGGGATTAGGCATTAGGTATTAGGCATTTGGAATTGGGGTTACCTCTTTAATTTTACTTGATTCGTTGATCATCATTAGATATTCAAATTTCAATTTGGAACGATGAATTCACCACAATCGATTTAGATGCAACTTGTCTGACGGAAGTCGCAAGCATTGTGTGTACATATCCACCCAATAAAGTAATTTCGCTTTTTATTCACACCGAAATTGACAGACATTGCCCGATATATTGAGCACACCAACTTAAGCCCTACGCTCAGTATAAGCGACATTGACCGCTTAGTGGAAGACGCCAAGAAATATAATTTCTTAGGCGTGTGTGTACCTCCCTTTTGGGTGAAGCGAGCCCAGCACGAAATTGGGAAAGAAAAAATCCTGCTGATCACGGTGGCCGGATTTCCCCTAGGCTACAACATGACCGAAACAAAATTGGACGAGCTAAAACGCGCCATTGATAATGGTGCCGATGAAGTGGATGTGGTCTGGAACCTCACCTCATTTAAAACCGGTATCCCCTGGACAAAAGTTGAAATAGCCAAATGCAGCAAACTCGCCCACGCACACCAAAAGATTTTAAAAGTCATTATAGAAACTGCTTATCTCTCCGATGAAGAAATTGTCAGTGCCTGTAAACTGTGTGCCGATGCCGGAGCAGACTTCGTAAAAACATCTACCGGTTTCGCGCCAAGCGGTGCAAAAGTTGAGCACATAAAAATCATGCGCCAGTCCGTTCCTGCCCACGTAGGCATCAAAGCATCCGGGGGAATTAAAACGTTGCAACAAGCCACTGAACTGATTGAAGTTGGTGCCAACAGGCTGGGCACATCCTCCGGAGTTTCCATAGCAACCTCACCAACAAATCCATAAACCATGCGTGTAGTATTGTCCAATTTATTTCCTGAAGAAAAAACCATTCCTGATGCAGTGGCACTGCCCAGCCACATGGAGCAACGCGAATATTTAATTGATGGAAAAATGATTTCCTGGCAAGGCGATATGAGCCCCGTGGCAAGCCCCGTTTGTGTGCGCGAAGGAAATGAAACAAAGCAAAAAATAATTGGAAGCACTCCGCTGCTCACATCCAAAGAGGCGTTGGAAGCTTTGGATGCTGCCGTGCGTGCATACGATCAGGGGCATGGTGTGTGGCCGATGATGTCTGTGGTTGACCGCATTGAACACGTGGAAATATTTTTGGGCAAGATGCGCGAAAAACGCCAGCACGTAGTAAACCTGCTGATGTGGGAGATAGGCAAAACACAAAAAGATTCCGAAAAGGAATTCGACCGCACCTGCGATTACATTGTGGATACGATCAACTCGCTGAAACAATTGGACAGAAACTCTTCAGGCTTTGTGCAAGAGCAGGGCATCATAGCGCAGATCAGGCGCGTGCCATTGGGCGTTGCCTTGTGCATGGGCCCGTACAATTATCCGCTCAACGAAACATTCAGCACACTGTTCCCTGCTTTGATCATGGGCAACACCGTGGTTTTCAAACCGGCCAAGTACGGAGTGCTATTGATACGTCCTTTGCTTGAAGCATTTAAAGACAGTTTTCCTGCCGGAGTGATCAATGTTATTTATGGCCGGGGCCGCGAAACGGTGGGCGCACTAATGGAAACCGGAAAAGTGGATGTGTTTGCTTTCATCGGCACCAACAAAGGGGCGAACGAATTAAAGAAACTTCATCCGAAACCCCATCGGCTCAAAGCCATTTTAGGGTTGGATGCAAAAAACCCTGCGATCATTTTGCCCGATGCCGATCTCGACAATGCTGTGAGCGAATGTGTGCTCGGGTCATTATCGTTTAACGGGCAGCGCTGCACGGCTCTTAAAATTTTATTCGTTCATAAAAGTATTGTCGATGAGTTCATCAAAAAATTATCGGCAGAAATCGCCAAGCTGAAATGCGGCATGCCGTGGGAAACGGGAGTATCGCTCACACCCTTGCCAGAGCCTGGCAAAACAGATTACCTAACCGGGCTGTTGGAAGACGCAAAGCAACAGGGGGCGAAGATCATGAATGAGGGTGGAGGCGAGACCCATCACACATTTTTTTATCCTGCCTTGTTATATCCAGTAAACAATAAAATGAGAATCTATTCGGAAGAACAGTTTGGTCCCGTGGTGCCGATAGTTCCATTCGAAAATGAGGAGGAGGCCATGGACTATGTGGCAAACTCAAACTTTGGCCAGCAGGTAAGTATTTTCGGAAGCGGTTCCAAAGCAGTGGCACGGTTGATCGATTCGTTTTCAAGCCAGGTGGGCCGTATCAATTTAAACTCCCAATGCCAACGCGGCCCCGATAATTTTCCGTTCAACGGAAGAAAGGACTCTGCCGAAGGAACCCTGTCGGTAGCCGATGCGCTTCGTGTTTTTTCCATCCGCACCTTAGTGGCTACCAAAAGCAACGAGCCTAACAAAAAAATAATAAGCGATATTATCCGCAACCGCGAATCATCCTTTTTAAGTACGGATTATATTTTTTAAGGTAGTGCCACAATTAGCAGCGCAATCGGATGGAGTTACTGTGTACTACGTAGGTCAGGCAACATAAAATAGTTAGATACTATTGAGTGCTATTATAAAAATGTATTCAAAGGAATGACCGAAGTAGTAAAACACATAAAAATTATCGTGTCCGGAAAAGTACAAGGTGTTTTTTACCGGGCGTTTGCAAAAAGAAAAGCGGAAGAGTTGAGTGTTAAAGGTTTTGTGCGCAACGAGGCGAATGGCAACGTGTATATCGAGGCCGAAGCTGAAGAGGATGTATTGTATAAATTTATCAAGTGGTGCAACCAAGGGCCTGCGCAAGCAGAGGTAGATAAGATTGATGCTACGCCAGGAGAAGTAGTTGGGTTTACCTTGTTTGAGATAAAGAGGTAGGCCATTCCTTTAAAAGTTTCGTGAAAAATCTTTGCAAAATTGCAATGCACCCCGGCCCCGATACAACGAAGCTATCACAAAGCGGAACTATTCGTTGCAAATCCAGCCACACACCCCAGTAGCTATCGGAGCCAATTCACTTCAGTTTCTCACCATTTTTTTTATATGGAAAGTACGCGTATAACGAAGAAAGAACGCTCATGAACTATTATGGTGAAATGAAAATCGGCACCGACATCTATATCTATCAATTGTCAACTTGCTCCACCGCCTTGCTCACCAATCGGTAAACAAATGAATGATAGATGTGCCTGCGTGCAAACCGGTCGGGAGCATCTGAATTTACGAATTTGCCATAGACATTTTTTGGGATGCCAAAGTATTCGTAGCTGCTGCCATCGGCAAAGTTCACTTGAAGGGTTTGGGCTTTGTATTGAAAGTCAACAATTTTTGAAGACTTGATCACCTCCGAATATTTTTCCAACTGTTGGGCATGCGTTTCCGGTGCCACGCTCACCAGCAAATGATAGGCTTCAATAAACGCTTTGCTTTTTTCTTCGGCCTCTAACTTCGCCCCTTCATTGTCCTGAAATTTATCGGGATGCCAATCCTTCATAAAATTCCGGTAGATGGCTTTTAGTTCCTTAAGCTCGGCTGCTTTATCAACCCCTAAGAGTTTTCTGGATTCAATTATTTTTTTCATCTGCTTGTATAATGCGGGCGCAAAAATATGCTTTTAGTTTGATATGTAATACCTCGGGTGCATTTCAAAAGACGCAGACTTCAAAGAAATTAAATTTCGGAAGCATATTGAACGGCATTGATCGTAACCGAAGTTGGTACGTGGGGACACGAACCAAGGCGGAGACATTTGCCTCGCGATATAATGTCCTAATTGTGGCACGCGTCCCACGATTATCGACCCACCGATTACCACTTACCTCAAACCCACCCCTTCTTCACCGCCACCCGTATCGCTTGCGCTTTGGAGTGCACGTGCAACTTCACGTAAATGTTGGCGATGTGTTTGCGCACGGTGTGGCCGCTCAGGAACATTTTTGTGGCAATAGCTTTATAGTCCAGACCGGACACTTGTAGTTTTAGTATTTCCATTTCGCGCTCGCTTATTTCGTGTTGCTCGATGGTTTCGATTTCTTTTTTTGCAAGGGTAGCTTTCGAAAGCAGTGCCAACGCCTTGCGCGCAATGCCGGGCGACATAGGTGCCCCGCCAAGTTCTTTGGCCTCCATCACAGCTTCCAGTATCGCCCCGGCCGAATCGTCTTTCAGCAAATAGCCAGAGGCACCCGCTTTGATGGCTTCAAAAATTTTGTCCTCATCGTCAAACACCGTGAGCATAATGAATTTTGTTTGAGGATATAATCCGGAGGCGATGGCCACAGTTTGTATGCCGTCCATTTCGGGCATTTCAATGTCCATCAGCACAACATCCAGCGGGCCTTTCACTTTTGCCTGGTCCAGAAAATCCTGGCCGTGCGCTGCCGTAAACACCACCTCAATATCCGGGCTGGTGTTTAGTCGGTTTGACAAGGGCAAGCGGTTTTTGGTTTTGTCATCTACTATGGCGAGCCTGATTTTCATTTGCAAATGTTGTGGATTAGCGGCTTGCTATTCAATAACTCATTTGAGGTATTTTGCTTTTAGTTTCTTTCGTTGTTTCGTGGGAAATTGGCGGCACGTAGGATGTCCTAAGGGTCGCCAATGTCCCACGACCTGCCTTGAAGGGCTACGTTACTTTGAAACCAGCACCGTGGTCCCCTTTTCTTTGTTTGATATAATAGTTAGCTGCGCCCCTATTTGCTTTGCCCGTTCTTTCATGTTTTCTATTCCGTAGTGGCCATCCTTGTTTGCCTCTGTCTCAATTCCTTTCCCATTGTCATCAATTTTTATTTGATAGCCCTTTCCTTCTGCCCGAATGGACAACCTGACTTCCGAGCAACCACTATGCTTCAAAGAATTGTGTACGGCCTCCTGACAGATGCGCAGCAAATCAAGTGCCTCCTCGGAGCTCAGCATCTGGCCGTTCAATTGTTCTTCAAATTTTATGGGGATGGTTTTTCCTGCATTGCCCAACGCCTTCAAACTTGTTTTCAACTTATCGGCAAATTCCGTGAAGGGTATTTCGGTTTTCTTCAACGCCCAGATGGACTCGCGCAAATCGCTGATTACTTCTTTGGTGGTTTGAAGCCCGCTGGTTATGATGGTTTGTTTTTCGCTTTCGCTGATGGGGTTGTGGCCAGCCCAATCAAGCGAAGACGACAACTGGCTCAACTGCGTGCCTATGTTGTCGTGCAACTCGCGTGATATGCGCTCCCTGTCAAGTTGGATTTGATGCTGCACTTCCAAGGCCTGAAGTTTTGTCTTGTAGCGTTGGCGCAAAATCAAATACACCAGTAAAGCAACGGCACCAATGCCAACGGCAAGCTCCAATAGCCAGAACCACCACGTTTGCCAGAAGGGCGGCACGATGGTGATGGATAGAGTGGTTGGCGTTTCATTCCACACCCCGTCATTGTTGCTCGCTTTCACTTCAAAAGTGTATTCGCCAGGGGGCATGTTCGCATATCGTGTGAACCGCTGGTTGCCGAGGTAAACCCAATCTTTATCAATGCCCGTCATGCGCCAGGCATATTGGTTCTTGGTGGGTTCTGTAAACTCAAGCCCGGCAAATTCAAAAGCTAATGTATTGTCTGTGTAGCTCAAGGTCATTTTCTTTTGCGCCCAATTCACTACCGCCTCGGTCCCTGCCTCGGTCTTTGTCCCCACAGACCGAAACCCTACCCCCTCGGTCTCTGTCTCCCCCGCCTCGGTCTGTGACCCCACAAACTGAAACCCGCCATGAAAGGGTTTATCATTCACTTCAATGTGCGTGATTTGCACGGAAGGGATTTGAAGGTTGTCCTTGATGTCTTCCGGAAAAAATGAGTTGGTGCCATTTATCCCTCCGAAGAAAAGTTCGCCCGATGAACTCTTGAAATAGGCGCCCGTGTTGAATTCATTTCCTTGCAAGCCATCGTCAACCGAAAAGTTTTTGAACGTTTTTCTTTTATGGTCAAAGCGCGTAAGGCCCTTGTTATGACTGAACCACATATCGCCATTGTTATCCCGTAGTATTCCGTAAACAAAATCATTTATCAACGGGTCGCCCATCCTTAAAATTTTTTCGATGGTGCCTTCCTTGTTTAAAATGTAGAGGCCACTGGTGGTGCCCATCCATATTTTCCCTTCGGTGTCTTCACTTATGGTTTTTACTTGTTTGGATAGACTTGGGTTTCCTTTTTTCCATTCACTATTTTCTTTTTTCTTAGCATAATACCCATTCACGGTGCCGACCCAAATTGTTTTTTGCGAATCCACAAAAACGCTGTTGATGACTTCGTTTTCAAACTCCTTGAGCAAAATAAATTCAGGAGGGTTGTTGTTGAAGTTTCCTATAAACAATGCCCCCCGGCTGTTAAAGAGGAGGCTATCCTTACCAAACGGAATGGCAACAGGATAGATATTGCTCTCCAAATTTTGAGCACTTACATTTTTCAATACCCCGGCAGTAACATTTTGAAAAGTTTGGTTTTTGAAATTGTAAATGCCAAATTCATTGGGGCCGCTGCTGAAACTGATAAACACTTGCGATGCATGGATGCCCGCAATGGAATAGGTATAGTCGCTGGGGAATAGCCAAGGCACCTGTTCCTTTCTTATTTTCCTTATAAAGCCCTGGGCCTTGCTGAACACATCCAATCCATTGTTGAAATATCCCACGAAAATCATGTCGCGGCCATCGGCATAAATGGATTTGACTATATCCCCTCTATCCGATGGCGACTTGTAATGTTTCCACGGAGTGGCTTTGGGCGAATGTTTTTTCAGCCCATCGGCATTGGTGCCAATCCAAATATTGCCCGACTTATCCACAAACAAGGTATGAGCAACGAGGAAATTATCTTTGCCCCCAGAGAAAGAGGTATAGTGCTTGCTGAAAATGCGCTGCTGGTCGTTATAAACAAAAATCCCCAGGTAGGTGGCCACCCAAAACTCATCAGCGTTCACACGGATTATTTTTGTGACAGGGGTTGTCCTACTGGATGCGGGGTTTTCGGCTTTATAAAAGGGTAGGGTTTCAATTTTATCAATGGTGGTGTTGTACCTAATCAACCCAGACATTGTGCCAATCAATAAAATAGAATCACTCACCTGACATATGCCCATCATATCCATTCCTGTATTTACGAGCCGAAATTTTTCTGTGCCGGTGTTGAACGAAATCAAAGTTTTGTTTCGCTGCGAAATCCAAATCTGGCCATGGCTGTCGAGCAGTGCTTCGTATGATGGGTTATAGTTGCGCCATGCCTCATCGCCCTCCATTGAAAATTTACCGTCCAGTTGATTTGTCTTACCATCAAACTTCAACAGCCCTTCGCCCATAATCCAGACCCAAATAAAACCATCTTTATCTTCACCTATCGTTTTATTATAGACACTGTTTTTGAGGGCATCGTATCGGTACAGAGAAGAAAATTTTCCTTGTGCCGAACTATACTTATCAAAGCCCTGGTCGCTGGTGAGCCATATATTGCCTTGATTATCCAGTGCCATCATGTGCGAAGTATTGCCACCGATGGAGAGTGAGTCCTCCGGATTGTTTCGATAGGTATTAAAAGTATAACCATCAAAGCGGCAGAGGCCATCGGCCGTGCTCACCCATAGGAAACCATAATCATCTTGAAGGATATCCCACACGCTGCTTTGGGGCAAGCCTTGGTCCACGCCATAGTGTTTCACTTTCAAGGTTTCCTGCCCTTGCAGAATAGCCGGAAGTAAAAGCAGCCAAAAGATTGTGCATAAACGGAGCATTGGTCGAAGATAGTAATAATAGTAGGCAGTAGGCAAGGATGCAGTAGGCAGTCGTGGCCAAAGCGACTCATGTGAAGATGTCCTAATTGTCGAAGGTGTGTCCACAAACTTGAGCCAAAACCCGAATTCCGAATTCCAAAATCGAATACCTCATATGAGTTATTGATTTGCCTCTGCCCCTTCATGGACATTTGTTCAACAAAACACAACTGACTAAACAAAACACCCATGAAAAATTCAATGCAAAAAACTCTGGCCATGATTTTCCTGTTCGTGGCCATCGGTTTCACTGCTGCAACAGCACAGGAAATTACCGCCCAGGCGGCATCGCCCTTGAAGCCAAAGGGTTTTATTGTGGATGTTATTGATGAGGATGACCAGGGCGTTACGCTGATCTATTCCACCAAAATCACCAACAAAGTTTGCAATGCCATCGCCTACAAGTTCGACAAGAACATGAAGTTCGTGTCGCAGGAGCCCAGGGAAATTCCGTTGGAGAAACTGAAGAAACTGAAAAAATACAAAGGCGATGAATATGAACTGGAGACGATGGAATTACAGGAGGCCAAGAACAATAAAATGGATGTGCTCAAGGTAAAGTACACCTACAAGTACAGTTGGTGGAAACTAGATTACAAAACCACGCGCAAGGTAACAGACAAGCAACGGTATGAAGACGCATCCAAAAATTCAGTTACCCCCATCAGCTACGCTTACAATCCCGCCACCAAACAAATCATTTGCCTGGCCAAGCCCTTCATCAAAGACAAAGTGAAACTGCAGTTCCGCTATCGTATTACGGGTGGTGGCTCTCTGTTTGCCGAAGATCAGGCCGCTGGGCTTGCACCCACTGCCCACAATGAATTTTATCTGATCACGTTCGACAACAATTTGAAAAAAGTAAAAGAAGAGAAAATCACCTTCAATTCGCCCCACATAGCCAAAGTGCAATTCATTATCCCCAAAGAAGGCGAGACCGGCTCCGCTAAATGGCCCCTTTCACGGCTGCTCACTTCCGAAATGTACGACAACATGAATGGTGGAAAAGAAAACCCGATGAAGATCAATTTCTCGCAGGCCGATTGGGGCTCTGCGGATTCAGAATCCTACAAGGCAAAAAATATCTGGAACAGCGATCAGACTTTGAGCAACGGTGAAAAGGAATACACCCCCGAAAACAGCGATATACTCATGGTGTTCCGTCCCGAAAGTGCAACAGGAGTAACGGCCAAACTGCAGTTTGTACGCGTTAAGAATGACGGGACCATCGCCAACAAAACAGAAGTGGAATCAGACATCGCTTTTGAAGATGGTACAAGCGTGAGCATGTATGATGGCGCGTTGTATTTCAGGGGGGTTATCCCTGAGGCAGGATGGCCAGGCGCAGCCGGCTCCAAAAACCCAACAGGCAAACTGATGAAGTACGTTAACAATGCCAAAGAGTGGGAGATTGCCAACATCCCTTCCGATTACAGCTCTTTGGACATCACCGACATGGCATTGACCAAATTCT
>JANOQB010000730.1:0-8233 GCA_031422215.1 Cytophagales bacterium
GTTTTGTATGATCAGTAGGTCGGGAAAGTTGACACCACAGGCATAAACTTTTATCAATACTTCGTCAGCAGCAATGGTGGGAGGCAGACCTTGGGATAGTGTAAGTGAATTGGGCAGACCGTGTGTGGTGCAGAGCAGGGCTTTCATTAAAAGTAATTTTTATCTTCTTTTAAGCTCACGTCAAGGCGCAAACGTACGCAATGTATTTTCTATTGCTACTTCCTTCGAAGCAAAGTACTCTTCCTTTGTGGGCGGGACATTACTGTATTAAAGCTCAATGCGCGCGATGTGTTTGGCTGGCCCCAATGTACGGTGGATTTTCAAACACTAGCTAACTACTATTTTTGCCAATTCCTTTTCGGTTATGGTTTTTCACTTTTGTTCTAACTATTTAGTTTTTTTTGCGCCTTTGCTTGCCATAGTGCTCAGCAAAGGCGCCCACCGCTATTATTTTATCTCCAATTGCAATCAGATCACCAACATAAAACTTTCCTTGCGGGCCATAATGTCAACCATCTTCAATTTTTCTTTTTCTTGAACAGGTTGTTGAGTTTGTTCTCCAACACTTTCTGGGTTTCCTGCTTCAGGTCGGTTTTGGTAGAATCTTTTTTTACTTGCACAGAATCCGGGCTCACTGTAGTGGAGTCTTTTTTCTTGCCGAGCAAGCCTCCTACAATGTCTTTGGGTTTGTTGCCACTCAGTACATCCTGAATTGCTTGCTTGCCTTTCTCTTCTACCACATCCGTCACCGCATCTTTCACTTGCTGCTTTTGTTCTTGCGCCAAGAGGGTTGTCTTTGGATCATTATAGGTGCCGCCCACGCCTATGGTGATGGGGATTTCCTGCGAAGGGTTTTTTGGGTCTGCGTTAGGGTTGAGAAAACTTTGTAGCTGCGCACCTAATTTTCCTGCGGGCACATTCATTTTCAATGCGTAATTGATAGAGCCATCCAACCCAGTGCTACCGCTAATGTTGGCTGCATAGCTCCCAAATTTCACATCAAATGGTTTTACGCTTAAACGGCCATCGCTGATGGATGCCGACATCAACACATCTTTAAGGGTTACATCATTGGCATCGTCAAGGTTTGTTAACGAAGCAATTCCAGAAACCAACTTTGATTGTGTTAAAGCGGCCTGTGCAATTTTTATAAGGCCCGCGCCATTCACCTTGCTCATGTTGGGCATCATATCCTGGCCTAGCTCTCCGCTGATTTTAAAATCAGTACCAAAATTTCCCGTTACCAATCCGGCAATGGGTGCGTAGGTTTTGATTATTGAAAATGAATTTGCGGCCTGCCGTATGGAGAGGTTATTGATGCCTAACGCAAAATCATATTTGGGATGATTGATGTCTCTGGGATCGTAAGCACCATTTACCACAAACGATCCGCCCAGCATATTGAACTTAATTCCATTCATGGTTGCCACACCGTCTTTTACAATAACATCGCCCGTGGCATTGGTAAGCGTGTAATCCATCATTTTTATTGTCTTGATGTTTGAGTGAAGAATAAAATCAATGTTTGCGGGAACGGGTATAACACCAAACGCTGCGGCCGTGTCGGTGGCAGCGGGTTCTTCTGTCTCGGTCATAAACTCGTTCAGATCGAGCAACGAGGAAGTGAAGTTTACATTTCCTTTGATGGTTTCATTGGGCGCAAATATGTAGCCAATGTAATTGTTGAGTGCCCCGTCCACCTCGAAGTCGCTCTTCCCGATCGTGCCTTTGGTGTTCTTCAATTCAATTTTTGCAGGGTCAAAGCTGGCCTCTGCCGTGCTCATCGCTACTGCATACGGAAGGTCCTTTGATGTAAACTTAAAATCTGTAAGCGAGGCTGTTCCGCTGGTGGGCAGGCGATCGTATTTGCTTGCCTCCACATCCGAAAACTTTCCTTTGGTTTGAATGTTCGCTTTTACTTTTCCGGCCACCGTCATTCCATTCAACGGAAAAATTTTAGTGATCTTTTCCAGATCAATTCCACCATTGGCTTTTAAGTCCCAGGTGTAGTTGTCCAAATTTTCGAGCAGAAGATCAGCAGTAAGTTTTTCGCCATCCAACAGCATGCTGAAATCTTTTACGGCAATAAAGGTCTCGGCCATTTTGCCCGAAGTGTTTTTTATTGTGGCCCCAAAGTGTAAATCCTCCAATGGCAACGGAAACTCCGATGACTTTACATAGCCATTCGATAAAGACATGGAAGCGTTTATGGCAGGGATTATTTTTTTCAAACTGTCGTACACACCATTGGCACTGGCGTTCACCGAAAAGGCACCTTTCATTTGCAAGCCTTCCATAGGGAACATCGTGCCCAGTTCGGCTAAGTTTAATGTGGCCTTCACGTTTCCATCCATTTTATAATTTTTAAGATTTTCGATCAGCAAGCGAGCGTCAACCGGGTTGGAGCCAAAGTCGAGGTGAAGTTTTTTCATATCCACCACGGTATTTTCTATCACTCCTGTTTTGTTGTCCACCAACAAATCAAGATTGATGTTTGTGATGGCCGAGGGCAGATCGGGGTATTTGAACATGGCATCTTTCACGTTGAGGGTCACGTTGAAAGCCGGCATTTGGGTATCGCTAAAAGTGCCTTTTACAAAGCCTGCAAAAGCCAGATCGCCTTTGGTTTCTATCTTGCCAAAATCTTTGGTGTAAACACCGGGCACCAAAGACAACAAACTTTTGAAAGTATTTTCTGGGCTGGTGAATTTTATGTCCAAGCCAAAATCGTTCGGGTTCATTTGAAACCAGCCATCGAAGCCCATCGCGAAATCATTGACCTTCGCATTGTTTTCTTTGAAAGTATAGAGGCTATAATCCTCACTGATCCCGATCACGGCATCGATCACAACATTTTTATTGGTCAGGTACTCCACGCCATCAAATACAACATTTACGGTGTCGGCCTTTGTGTGCGTGTTCAGGTCGAAAGCGGTTTCATTAAAGTTTCCGTTGCCGGAATGGTTCAGTCCTTTTAGGGCCATAGAGAAAGGCATGGACTGATCATCATACACCAGTGTGCCGTTCACAATCTCCCAATGATCAATTCCGAATGAAAATTTGGCTGGCTCGCCTGCTTCCACCACTACGGTATCGGTGGAAGGAAAGGTAATGTCGTAGTTTGCCCTTCCGTCTTTCAAAACAAGTATATTGATTTGAGGCTCCACTAGTGAAATGCCTTTTAGCTTTAGCTGATCGCCAAACAGCACGTCTTTTAAATTGACTTCAATACCTATTTGGTCAACAGCAAACAGGACCGTGTTCGCAAAGGGCTCGCGGTTGAACACGCCAAGCTCCTTTATTTCGATGGTGATGTTGGGGAAATTCCGGAATACGGTAAGACTGAAATTCTCTGCTTTAAAAACAACATCGGCATTTATGCTTTTTGCTATTTCCTTGTCGATGGCGGCTTTGATGTCGTCTTTAAACACAACCGGTATAATAATGGCAGCAGCTACCAAGATGATTACAAAGACACCAACACCAATCAGGATTCTTTTCACAATTTTCATAAGGAGTCAAAAATTTAGCAGAACAAAATTACTAAATCCCACGCAGTTTTAAACGCAAAGGGCGCGGAGGTACCCAGAGCAATTAATCGGGTGCTCAGAAAAACTTTGCGCAACTCTGCTAGCAGAAGCTAAACGCAAAGGGCACAGCGGTACGCAGAGCAGTTAATCGGCTGCCTCAAAAAAAACTTTGCGCAACTCTGTGGTCTCTGCGTTTAAAAAAACTTAGGGCGCAGCGTTAAATCAAAACCATTTTACCATCATGTTGATGATTTGCCTGACGCGGTTTGAATAGGGTGGATGCAGAAAGTAAAGGGAAGAAAATCCATTGCGTTGTTTTACCACTGGCTTTTCGTTTGAGAACGCGAGGAAGCCATACTTGCCGTGCGATTTTCCGATGCCACTCGCATTGGCCCCACCAAACGGAAGGTTGGGGTGAGTGAATTGCAACACGCAATCGTTTATACAGGCGGTGCCAGCCGGAACTTGTTGGAGAATTTTATTTTGAAATGCCTTGCGGTTGCTGAAAATGTATAAAGCCAATGGCTTGGGCTTTTTATTGACGAGTTGAATCATCTCTTCTTCGGAAGAATACGAAAGGATGGGCAGCACCGGACCAAAAATTTCCTCCTCCATTATCTTTGAATCCATGGCAACGTGCGATAGGATGACGGGGTGCATAAAATTTTCACGGGCATTGGTAGTACCGCTCAGTTCTACCTTCGCGCCTTTTTTAACTGCCTCTTGAACTAATTGATCCAGCCTGTTAAAATTACGTTGGTTGGCAATGCGCGAATAGGAGGGAGTTTGCTCATCTATCTTTCCGTCCTGTCCAAACAACTCTAAGATTCGGGTTTTTAATGATGCGATAAATTTATCCTTTACGGATTCTTCTATGAGAATATAATCGGGGGCAATGCAAGTTTGTCCGTTGTTCAGAAACTTTCCGAAGGCAATGCGCCTGGCTGCATCAGAAATATTGGCTGAGCTGTCTATGATGGTGGGCGATTTGCCACCCAGTTCGAGCGTTATAGAACTCAGGTTTTCAGCCGCGGCCTTCATCACAATTTTGCCAACGTGCGTACTGCCCGTAAAGAAGATGTGATCAAACGGAAGTTTTAATAATTCCGCAGAAACATCAGCCCCACCTTCAACCACGGTCACTAAATCCTCTTCAAAAAATTCGTGTACCAATTCTTTGATGAGCTTGGCGGTGTGCGGGGTGATTTCCGATGGCTTCAGTATAGCAGTGTTGCCGGCAGCGAGGCACGACACGAGCGGGCCAAAACATAAATTGAGAGGGAAGTTCCACGGGGCAATGATCAAACAAACACCTTTTGGTTCGTAAATAATTTTAGCGCGTGTGCCTAAGTAAGTAAGGGGGGCATCGATCAGTTCGGGTTGGGCCCATTCGTCCAAATGGGCAACTACCTTTCGCACCTCTTGCATCACCGGGTAAACTTCTGAAAGGTCCACTTCCGCCAAAGGTTTTTTGAAATCTTTGTGTACCTCGTGCCCAATGCGCTCGCGGTTGGCCAACAGAAATTCTCCAAAGGCTTTGATCCTTTTCTTCCGATCCTTTACGGATTCCTGACGCAGCAGAACACTTTTCTTCTTTTGCTTTCCAAAAAGTGTTGTCAGTTCGCTGGCTGTTGGGGAAGGTGTCATGGTATCAAACACATTAGGAAGCGGAAAAATTTTCACCTGCCTACCGGCAAGGCAGGCACAAAGACGGCAAAGAAAATGCAGAACAAAATAGTCAGCCGTTAATTTTCAAGCACTCGAAGCTCAACTCTCCTGTTCATCCTGCGGGCTTCTTCTGTGTTTTCGCGGCTCAACGGATTGGTTCCGCCAAAGGCTTTTGTCTTAATCCGGTTTTTGATTGCACCTTTTTCTACACAGTAATTCTTCACAGCATCAACCCGCTCTTGCGAAAGTTTTAAATTAGACTTGGCATTTCCAATAAAGTCGGTATGGCCTTCCAACTGGATTACCATGCGCGGATTGTTCTTTAGCATGGTCACCACTTCGTTCAGCTCCTCAAAAGACGAGGATGCTATTTTTGAACTTCCCGCTTGAAAGATCAGGTCATCCAAGCGCATAACTTTGCCCACGGTGTGGGTGGTTTCGGCATTGTGCGCTGCGCTGCCCGGCAGGTGCAATTCAATATCGCGAACCACTTTGCGCTCCTGGTTTGCCTCGGCCGGATCCAGTAAATATTTGGATGGAGCAAAGCCCTCTGCCTCCACAGTGATGGAATATTTCTCGTTGTCGAACATGGGAAACGAAAACGAACTCCCTTTTACAAATCCAATCTTGCTTCCATAAGGCAGGCTTTGATACGAAATCTTTGCCTCCACAGGCTCTTTGGTTACACCATTCACAATTTTTCCCTGCGCATAGATCAGCGTGTCGGCTGGTTGACCTATCGCAATTAGGCTAACCATGGAAAAGATAAAAAATAGTATGGCTTTCATCTGAAAATAATTTTAAATCCAAGGACAGATGGAACCTCACTATTTTCATTACTCTGTTTGAGAAGTCCTATCATGCTCGGTTTCATGTGTTTATAGTTTAATGATTTTAAACTCCACTCTCCTATTTTTTCGGTTGCCCTCTTTTGTGTTGCTCTTATCTATCAACTGCGATTCGCCAAAGAACAGGGTTGTAATGCGATCGGCTTTGATGCTTTGTTGTTCAAGGTAAGCAGTTACCGCGTGCGCTCTCCTTCTGGACAACCCTTCGTTGTATTTTTCGGTTCCGATCGGGTCGGTGTGCCCGGCAATTTCTACCTGCATGGCAGGGCGTTCCTTCATGAGTTTTACAATGCGGTTAAGTTCAGGAAATGATTCCGGCTTCAAGATGGCCTTATCAAAAGCAAAGAAAATATTATTGAGTGTGATCATGGCGTTCTCTTCTACCAGTACCACTTCAATCGGGGCAAGCCTTATGTCTTTGTGGGTAACGGTGCCATCTTTTAAGAAGTCGCGCAAGTCCAGGGTTTGGCTTTCGGAGATGTGATCTTTTGCCTCTGCCCGAAAACTATAGAGATAACCTCCCGGTAGATGTATTTCGTATTCACCGGTTTCGGGGTTGGAGTAGGTAATGCCTGCTTGCTTGCCATCGGGCAACCGTTCAAAAATTATTTTGGCCGCTATGGGCAAGCCTGTTTTGGCATCAATCAATTTCCCTTTCACAATCACAATTGGTTCGGGGCTTAGCAACACCGGCATTTTTACACGATATACATCTTGATTGTTTTGTGCAACACCCCGTGAGTAGTAGGCATATTGACTGGTGGAGGGGATGTTGAAAAATAGGTCGTCTAATTTTGTGTTGATGTCGGGGCCTAAATTTTCGGGTGACGACCAATTGGTCCAGGTGTCGTCCAATCGTCTGGACATATACACATCACTTCCGCCATAGCCACTAAAACCATTGGAGGAAAAATATAAGGTCTTGTCGTCCGATGCCAAGAAAGGGCCCGACTCTTCTCCAGCCGTGTTTATCACTCTTCCAAGGTTCAAAGGTACACCCCATTTGCCGCTGTCCTTTTCAAAGCTCACATACAGGTCGCGGTCACCGCGCGAATCCTCTCTCTCAACAGACATTAAAAGAACTTTGCGCGTATTGGCCATAAAGTAATTTGCCTTCTCGTTGTAATTATATTCGTTTTCTATTTCGAGTGGTTTAGGTGCGCTCCAGGTGCCACCTTCATTGGTGCTGACAGAAACCCCTGCTACCATTTTCCCTTTGTCGAGGTATTTGTTTCCAAGTAATAAAACCACTTGGCCATCGGGTGTTGCACTGATGGTGTTCACAAAGTTAGGTTGCTCGTTGTTAAATGGATCACCCATGTTTTTGGCCAACGACCAATTTCCATCAGCACCCAACTGGGAGTACCAAATGTCTTCTTTGTCATTTACGCCACCATTATTTTCCGGATGGTTTTTTCTGCTGAAGTAAAGTGTTTTGCCATCGGGCGAAAGCAACGGGTTTAGTTCGCTGTGGTCGCTGTTCACATTCGCATCAAGAGCCTCCACCACCAGCCCTTTGGCGAGCAACTGGGGGATGTCAATATTTGCAATGATGGGATAATGTGAATCGGAAATGGCCACCGCATCCAACGAAAAATAATCGGACATTACGCTGCCATCGAACTCCAGTTTCACGGCACTTACTTTGTAGGGAGTTTTCTCAACAAAAACGTTGAGCATGCGGCCTTGCAGGGGCACAACCATAGGGGTAAAGGTGTGAACCAGATATTCCTTTCCTGATTGATCGTAGAGATACACACGGTAGAGCGCACCCGGATTATGCGATTCGGCAACTGCTATTTGCTGAATCTGCATGGGGTTGGAATAACCGAGTTTAATAAATTCAGAACGCTTGGGCAGGTCGGGTGTCCAGGCGTTTGGGTTTTGGCCCCCGGCCGGCAGCACATTGGGCTTGCCAAGAGCCTGCTCTGCAGAATATTGAAGGGGTGTGAGTTCAGAAGATAACCCGATTACTTTGTCGGCCCATTGAACGGTTTGGGTGTAAGCAACTTTCGATGCCAACAAGGATGCAAGGAGCAAGAGAGGGAAAAACTTATTCATTGTTTAAACCGGGGCAGACAATCTTGCATGCCATTAAAGTTTAAACATAGTTAAAAATCGAAAAAGTATAAAATTAATACATGCAGAAACCATAGATAAACGAAGGCAACCATTCGTTTTCCTGCC
>JANOQB010000731.1:0-5429 GCA_031422215.1 Cytophagales bacterium
ATTACTGAAAGGATTTAAGATTTTAGATTTAGGATTCAATGTCGTTCCACCAACCATTAATTCAATCCACTCACCTGTTTGTCTTTCGGATATTTCACTTCAAACTTAAACATCACTTTGCGGGTTTCGTTGGGCTTCAGGTCAATGTCCCAAAAAAGTTTGCCCGATTGCTTATTGTGGTTTGCCCCGCCTGTGTCAAGCACAGTCACCTCAATTTGTGTATTTTGTGTCACGGGCACCTGGTCCTCCACATGTATGCGCACGGCATCCGTCTTCGTGTTTCTCAGGCTGATTTCCCACGTGTAATTTTCTTTTTTTGTAGTGCCTATCACATTTCGCGAAGTGAGGTCTTTCAACTTTTCCCGTTTCACCACAATGCGCTTGTCGCGGCCCAGTGAAAGTGAAAGTGTGTCTTTGATATTATTTGGATCTATGAAGGAGTTTCCTACAAAAGTGCCCTCAAAGAAAATGTTTGCCTCACCGGGCAACAAGCTGAATTCCTCCCAGCCGATGGCCTTGGCAATGAGGAATGCATCTGCATCTAACTTTGGAACAACAGAATAACTATACTCAGCTTTTACTTCATGGTTTCGTATGTCCACCACGGTGGGCTTTGATGAAGATGAAACCGTATAGGGAAGCGAAATATCAAATTCAGTGTTCAATGATGTTTGAACAGTTGAAACAAATTCATCTAGTGTTTGTGCTTCATCCATTGTAACTGCAACACCAGCAACTTTGCCCTCTGCAGCCCTCATCGCAGCAGTAGGCATTTCGGATTTATATCTTTGGGCGGCTCTTGCTACGCCCGGATTATAAAAATCCAAGAACCAGGAATATAATTCAGGCTTCAATCCACTCAGGTTGGGGTTGGCTGTGGACAGTTTCAGTTTCACGTTTTTCCACTCCTCGCCAGTACTCTGAAATACATTGGCTTTATAGATAAGTTGCATTGGGCTTTTGGTGTTGATGGCACGAATGTCATACACCGCATTCCATCCTGCATTGGCCACCACATAACTTACGTTTAATTCAACGGGTGTAACTGCTTCCGCAGAAACGCTTACCACAATCTCACTGGTGCTTCGGCTGTACAATTGATTTTGTTCGTTGATCTGCCTGTTGAGTTTGGCGATACGCTCGTTCATGGCCTTAATTTTATCATCCAGCTTCATGCGCGTGGTCACAATGTCACCAAGACGGCTGCGGTAAAAATCCGCCATTGCCTTTAGTTCTGCTACAGTCAGGTTTTGGTTTGTGCCACCAATCTTTTGGTTGCTTAGCAGCATTTGCTCTTCCTTGTTCAAAATTTCCTTTTGGCTCTGCTCAAGGATCACCTGCTTCTGCAAAAGCACCACGGAATCATTCCATACTTTAAGTGCCCTAGATATATTCAGATCACTGAGAAAATTCTGCCGGTGACTGATACCGAGGATTACAAAACTTCCCTTTCCGGAAACCTGGATACTTTGAGGGTCCAATTGCGAGGTGAGGCCCGTGATCACAAGGTTGGTTTTTCCTGCCTCAAGGCGCGTTTTTGCTTCGCGCGTCACCTGGGCTTTGTTTAGAAAAACGGTTACTTCGGTGACCTTTGAATCAATGGGTTTATCGGTTTGACCAAACACCATAACGGAAACCATACACAAAACGGACAATACAATTTGCTTTTTCATTTTTATAAAAGTTTTATATAAGGTAAGACGCACCCAAAGGCAAATTTCCATAATTCAAATTACATTTAATTTATCAATTGGAGTTTCAAAAGTTTAAAATGATCGAGTCGTCAAGACCTCCTGCCTTTGCCGCAGAAGGCTCTACTGGTCAGGCAACTAAGTCTGGTAGCTCCATTATTTATTTTACAAATCAAAAAGGTGCATAAGTTATACTGAAAGTCTATCTTAGCATTATTATTTATGAGCGAAGCTGTCAAATCAAAAATCTATCAATTGTTGGAAACCATCCAAGATGAAAGCACGCTTTTGCAAGTGATGGAAGAAGGGACTTTTTACGCCTCTAAAAAAGATGTTGCCGACAACCTTAATCCTGCTCAACTTGTGGAGTTAGATGAAGCAATCAAAGAAGCCGATTTGAATGAAACTATTTCATGGACCGACTTTAAAAACGATTTGGATGAATGGCGAAAGAAATAGTCATCACCAAGCGGTTCCGGAATAATACCTCGCGCATTTATCAATCCATTCTTAAAAAATTTTCGGCCAAAACAGCATTTCTTTTTTTTGGATAAAATAGAAGACCGGATTGAATTGATTTCAAAACACCCAACAATTGGAAAAGTATCAACTAAGAGAAAAAACGTAAGAAGCGTTATCTTTAACTCCTCACAACCTATTATTTTATTGGTTTCAAAATAACAAATTGAAATCCTTTGCTTGTTCGACATGAGGAGCAATCCACTCAAAAAGCCCTATTGAAATAATTGAAAAATCATGAAAGAACCCGTTATCCCTTACGCACAACTTTGGCAATTCGCCTTCAACGTTTTCAAAAAAATAAATTGCCCTATCGACCAGGCCAACCTTGCCACCAACGTGCTGTTGAGTGCAGACCTACGTGGTATTGACTCGCATGGCGTGGCCCGGCTTTCTGGCTACGTAAGGCTTTGGGAAGCAAAGCGTATAAACAGCACACCAAACATTCGCACCGTGCACGAAACGCCCAGCACGGCAGTAGTTGATGGCGATGCAGGGTTGGGTTTGGTAGTGGCCCCAAAGGCGATGGAGATTGCAATCCAAAAAGCTAATCAAGTGGGCACTGGCTGGGTGGCGGTAAAAAACTCAAATCACTTTGGCATTGCCGGCTATCATGCCATGATGGCGTTGCCACACCACATGATAGGAATGGCGATGACCAACGCAAGCCCTCTTGTTGCACCTACATTTTCAGTTGAACGATTGTTGGGCACCAATCCTATTTGTGTGGCCATTCCTGCTGGCGAGCAACCTCCCTTTGTTGCCGACTTTGCAACCACCACTGCGGCCAATGGCAAGCTTGAAATATTGCAACGAAAAAATCTTGAAGCACCTGAAGGCTGGATACAAAAAAAAGATGGGAGCATTTCCGTCAACCCAAACGAATTGAAAGAGGGTGGAGCACTTTTGCCACTCGGTAGCGACCGCGAACACGGAAGCCACAAAGGATTTTGCCTCGGTGCCTGGGTGGATATTTTTTCTGCTGTGCTGAGCGGAGCCAACTATGGCCCGTGGGTTCCTCCTTTCGTCAGCTTCTTGGCACCGCCCACTGACCCAGTTGGAGATGGCATCGGACATTTTTTTGGAGCCATGCGCGTGGATGCCTTTCGCCCTGCCGATGAATTTAAAAAACACATGGATAATTGGATCACCCGGTTCCGTTCGGCTAAAACAATTGAAGGCGAAGAAAAACTAATTATCCCTGGCGACCCTGAGCGCGAATACGAAACGATAAGACGCAAGGAAGGCATCCCCGTTAACAACAAAGTGGTTGAGGACTTGAAAGAGTTGGGGAAAAAGCTGGGGGTTGATTTATAGGGGCATTGGGCAATAGGTCGTAATATCAATTTCAGTTTACTTCCCAAACGTAAACACATGGTTGCCCGACACTGATTCAATACGCCCACCACCAAACGTTGTTTTTGCCCAGACAAGAGTAAGCGTTAGTGACGTTTCGCTCAAGCCATCGCCCACGATGACGGTCACACCATCACCTCTTGTTATGGTTTTGGTCGCCTCGTTCAACGTCCATGTGCCCGTGGCAGGCCAAACCGGTTCGCCATTGGCAGCACTGAACGAGGAAGCGGAAAATGCAACTGTAAAACCCGCGAACAAATTGAACCGGTCAGTTCCGTCAACGGTTATTGTTTTTACTTTCCAGGTTCCTGATTTCAACAGGGCTGCCATGTCCGGTTCAACGATTCCGGTTTCATCTTTCTTGCACGACCCCAACATAACCAAAGCCGCCACGAGCAACGTGAGCGATACACCTGTCAAAAATATTTTTCCTGTTTTCATATTGATTGTTTTAATGGTCTTCAATTTTTTCTGGTTCTGATTTTTTAAACCCTTCAAGAGTTTAAAACTCTTGAAGGGTTGAGTTAGGTTGAAAAATTATTCCTTTATGAACCGTGTCCTGTAAACTCCCTTCGATGTGGTAACGGTCACAAAATAAATCCCCGCACTCAGGTCACCAACATTTACCGCTTCTTCTTTCGCCTGCGAGGTTATTGTCAACACGTTTACACCTCTTAAATCCGACAACCATATTTTTCCTCCACGTCCGCCTGGTATTGAAATTATAGTTTGTTCTGAAGCCGGGTTAGGAAAAAGTTTTAACAAATGCATGCCCGGCTCCAGCCCGGTAACCACAACAGGAAAATCATTCGACTTTGCACTCGCACAACTTTCAACCGTCACTTGCACCGAGTAAACACCAACTGCCGTAACGTTGAATGTGCTTGAGGTAGCTCCGCTTATGGCCACGCCATCTTTGAACCATTGGTTGCCCGATGCACTGCTCGATGTAAGCACAACCGTTTCCGTATCGGCTCCGCTCATCGTTATGGTTGGCTTGGCGGGGTTGATGCAGAATGTCCTGTCCACCGCAGGCGCGGCATTGAACGAAGCATTGCCGGATTGATTGGCAGTCACAGTTACGCTTCCTGCACTCACCATTGTTACCTGTGTTCCCGAAAGGGTAATCTTGGTAGAGGCTGATGAAAATGAAACCGCCAACCCCGAACTCGCTGTTGCCGATAAATTAAATGCTGCATCGCCCAAGGTTTTGTTCGCAATGGCATCGAAGGTTATGGTTTGATTGGCCGCAACTCCTGTTTGATAAGTCCTCGATAAAGTATTGGAAATCGTATTCGGATTTGTTGCTGCATCGGTGGCATTGCTCGCGGCCACGCTCACGGTCACGGCACCTGCCGCAGTTGGAGTAATATCTGCCGTGTAGGTTGTTCCGCTCCCGGCAAAATTTCCGGTTGTGCCATTTGTCACTGTAATATCGCCTACAATAAATCCTATCACGCTTTCGCTGAATGTAATGGTGACTGGTATTGGCGAAACGCTCGTGGGTTCAGCCGATGTGCTGCTGACTACAACCGTTGGTGCAACATTGTCAAACACTCTGGTGAGATTGGTCGCTGCTGTGTTTCCGTTGGTCGCTGCATCGTTCGCCACATTCGCGGCCACGCTCACGGTCACTGTGCCTGCTCCTGTTGGAGTAATGTTGGCCGTGTAGGTTGTGCCGCTTCCTGAGAATGTTCCTGCACTTCCATTCACTACAACAATATCACCTATTACAAATCCTGTCACGCTTTCGCTAAAAACAATCGTGACCGGTATTGGCGAAACATTGGTTGGGTCAGCCGTGGCTGAGGTGATGACAACTGTGGGTGAAGTGGTGTCCGTGCCACTATAGGTTCTCAATAA
>JANOQB010000732.1:0-17109 GCA_031422215.1 Cytophagales bacterium
CTTCTTTTGTAGGCCGTATTGCCATTGGCAGGATCCAGCGCGGAAGTGTGAAAGCCGGGCAGTTTATTGTGTTGGTAAAACGCGAAACAGGTGCCATCGTAAAAACGCGCATCAAAGAAGTATATGTGTTTGAAGGCTTCGATAAAAAGAAGATGGACGAAGTGAAAGCCGGTGAGATTTGTGCCCTGGTGGGATTAGAAGGTTTTGAAATTGGAGATACCATTGCCGATGTGGACAGGCCGGAGGCGCTGCGATCAATCGCTATTGATGAGCCTACCATGAGCATGCTTTTCACCATCAACAATTCTCCCTTCTATGCCAAGGAAGGAAAGTATGTTACATCGCGCCACATCAAAGACCGTCTTGAAAAAGAACTTGAAAAAAATCTTGCTTTGCGCCTGGGCCAAACCGGCTCGGCCGATAGCTTCATGGTATTTGGCCGAGGAGTGTTGCACTTATCAGTGTTAATTGAAACCATGCGCAGAGAAGGTTATGAACTTCAGATAGGACAGCCGCAAGTTATCTTCCGCGATATTGATGGTGTGAAGAGCGAACCGATGGAAGAGTTGACGATCGACCTGCCCGAAATCGTTGCTGGAAAAGCAATCGAAACCGTGTCGATGCGCAAAGGCGAAATGCTTAACATGGAACCAAAGGCCGACCGTATGATTTTGAAATTCATGATCCCTTCAAGGGGGATTATGGGATTGCGGAATTATTTATTGAACGTTACTGCTGGTGAAGCCGTGGTCACGCATCGCTTTAAAGAATATCAACCATACAAAGGAGAAATTCCTGGGCGCATCAATGGATCGTTGATCGTGATGGAGCAGGGCGAGGCAATCCCTTATAGCTTGCACAATTTGCAAGATCGAGGCAAGTTCTTTATCAACCCAGGAGAGTCGGTGTATGAAGGCCAAGTAATTGGCGAGCATAGCCGCAGTGGAGATTTGGTTATCAACGTTACCAAAACCAAAAAGCTGACCAACATGCGTGCCTCGGGTTCGGATGAAAAAATGAAAATCGCGCCACCCCTCAAGCACACGCTGGAGGAGGCACTTGAATACATCCAAGCAGATGAATATGTGGAGGTAACTCCCAAGTCCATTCGCCTTCGCAAGATTTACCTGAACGAAAACGAGCGGAAGAGATTTAATAAGTAAAAATGTTCCGCAGAATATTTTACACGCAAAATCGCGCAGGCACCCAATGTATTCTTTGCGCACTTTGCGTCTTTGCTTGAACTTAGCCTAGAACAATCTTTGCGTGAAAGACTTTATTGCAGAATTAGGCCGCGAAAATGAAACTTCATTGTTTTCTTTATTGGTGAACATCTTGATGGAAAAATTTTTCAAGATTGACGCAATAAAATTTAATTTGGTAGCTCGAAGCTAAAAACTCGAAACTATTCGATGAGATTATTTATTCTTTTGGCACTGTGTTTATGCACGTTTTCCGCTCAAGCGCAAACCCCAGCACTTCCAAGTTTAGAGATCGAAGCAGACACGCTCATGGGCCGACAAGATTTTGTTGGTGCCGCTAAGCTCTACACAAAACTGATTGATGCCAGCAAGCTGAAAGAAAAAGTAGATTACAGGCCACTATATAAGAGAGCAGTCGCATTTTACAGTGCAAGCGATTTTAAAAACGCACTGGCCGACATTGATCGTTTTATCCCACAGTTTCCGGAAAGTTATCAAGCCAGGATTTTACGCGCATTGTGCTATCGCGATTTGGGCGAAACAGACAAGCAACTTATAGATTTGGAGGAGGCACTGAGGTTAAGTGGGGGAGACCCTCAATTGTTAAAGTGGCGCGCGGGCCTGCTCATTGAAAAGCAAGAGTTCAAGCAAGCCATCGAAGACCTGTTGGTGGTACGTCAACTGCAAGACGATCCGGAGGTGGAACTGAACCTCGCTTTTGCCTACTACTCAACAGAAAAAACAGACAGTGCTATCATGGCCATCAATAAATCAATTGTGATGGAGGCAACGTTTGTGCCTGCCTATTTGTATGGAAGTTCTTTTTCCCTGGAGCAATCACAATATGAATTGGCACTTAGGTATGCCAATATTGCTCTCATGCTTGATGCCGAAAATGCGACAGCATGGTTTTACAAAGGCGTGGCTTTGATGGAATTGAAGGAGGAAGCTAAAGCCTGTAGTTGCTTGCGCAAAGCATTCTATAGCGGGCAGGACGATGCCGGTGATTATCTGATGCAGTATTGCTTTGGTGTTGAGGAATAGCCAACTACTTATAAATCCACACTCCATTCCTAAACTTTGTATTTTTACGCATGCCAGAGCAAATATTGATTCTCGATTTCGGATCGCAATACACGCAGTTGATTGCACGCAGGGTGCGCGAGTTGAATGTCTATTGTGAAATACATCCTTACAATCATGTTCCTGCAATTAATTCTTCCATTAAAGGAGTTATCCTTTCGGGCAGTCCGTGTTCGGTGCGCGATGCTGGTTCACCCGATATAGACCTTGCCCTTTTTGGAAAAATTCCGGTGTTGGGAGTGTGCTATGGGGCGCAGTTGATTGCCAACAAAAGCGGAGGCACCGTGTTGCCCTCTCAAATAAGAGAATACGGTAGGGCAAAACTTACCACGGTAGATCATCATAATGAATTGTTGAAAGAAATTTCCCTCGACTCGCAGGTGTGGATGTCGCATGCCGATACCATTGCCAGTGTGCCAGAAGAATTTGAAATCATCGCCAGCACCCTTACCGTAAAAGTGGCTGCGTTCAAGAAAAAAGGAGAGAACCTTTTTGGGATACAGTTTCACCCAGAAGTTACACACACCTTGGAAGGCAAAAATCTCTTGCGAAATTTTGTGGTGCATATTTGTAAGTGCGCACAAGATTGGACACCCGATTTATTTGTCGAATCAACGGTGGAAGAACTAAAGCAAAAATTGGGGAACGACAAGGTAGTGATGGCACTGTCTGGAGGTGTTGATTCTACGGTGGCGGCCACGCTCGTGCACAGGGCAATCGGAAATAACCTGTATTGTATTTTTGTAGATAATGGGTTGCTGCGCAAAGATGAATTTGAGCAAGTACTTACTTCCTATAAGGGCATGGGGCTGAACATAAAAGGTGTGGATGCCAAAGATAAGTTTTATGCTGCCCTAAAGAATCTTTCCGAACCGGAGGCGAAGCGGAAAGCCATTGGCCGCACGTTCATAGAAGTGTTTGATGAAGAAGCCCATCATATTGCCGAAGTAAAGTGGCTGGGGCAGGGTACTATTTATCCCGATGTGATTGAGTCAGTTTCCGTGAAGGGGCCATCGGCCACAATAAAATCTCATCACAACGTGGGTGGCTTGCCCGAGAAAATGAAAATGAAAGTGGTTGAGCCATTAAAGACATTGTTTAAAGATGAAGTGCGCCAGGTTGGCAAAACGCTGGGCATCGATCCATTGATCTTAGCCCGACATCCGTTTCCAGGCCCCGGCTTGGGCATCCGTATTTTGGGAGAGATCACTGCCGAAAAAGTAAAAAACCTTCAAGATGCCGACCATATTTTTATTTCCGGTTTGCGTGCCCATAACCTCTACGAAAAAGTTTGGCAGGCAGGCACGGTACTGTTGCCGGTGTATTCAGTTGGAGTGATGGGCGATGAACGCACCTATGAGCAAGTGGTGGCATTGCGAGCTGTGATAAGCGTAGATGGCATGACAGCCGACTGGGCTCATTTGCCCCATGAATTCTTGAGCGAAATTTCTTCGGAGATAATAAATAATGTAAAAGGCGTGAACCGTGTTGTCTATGACATTAGTTCAAAACCACCGGCCACCATTGAATGGGAATAGTGGTTTGGTTTTTGAATAGTCTTGCTTTGTCAAGTTCTAAATATATAAGGATGGTTAAGATGTTAAACGCAAAGTTTCAATCGAACGTCACCATTCTTCTGGAAGCCAGTATAAATGCGATTTAAAAAGAGTGATATGAACTTAAAATTAAGCGCAAAGTTTCAGCCGAGTGTCACCCTCTCCTGTGGAGAGGGCCGGCCTGCCTGCCGGACAGGCCGGGGTGAGGTGGCATTGAATTCAAGAAAAATTACGTCCTGGTTTTTGTTTCTATGTTTAACTATAGGCGCGTTCACAGCCAACGCCCAGGATTATAAAAAACAATATCGCACAGCCAAAGAATTGTTTGATGCAGCCAAATACAGTGAAGCGATGCATGCATTTAAATCCCTCACGGTTTACGATCGAGATAATCAGTTCAGTGAATATGCTTCCTTTTATTATGCCATGTCGGCTTACCGGTTGGGCTATGCCACGGTTGCCAAAGACATGCTACTTCAAATCAAAAGCCTTTATCCGGAATGGGAACAATCGGACGAAGTGAATTATACGCTCTGTAAAATATATTTTGATCAGAAAGAATATTTTCAAGCGCGCTTACTGTTGGACCAAGTTAGAGGCACCTCCTTTCAAGAAGACCTTCAAAATTTAAAGCTGGCATATATCTCACAAATTGAAGATGCAGAAACGCTGCACATGATGTTGGAGGAACATCCTGATGATGCGGTGGTGGCAAAAATTTTGGTAAAACGCCTGGGCCAGCAAGCCTATCACCTGCAAGACACATTGCTGATTGATTCATTGATCACCCACTTTCATCTTTCAAAAGAAGAATTGATAAGCAAGAAAGTGGTGCGGCCTTTAAAAAAAGACACTGTACGTGTGGCATTGATCCTGCCTTTTCTCGCGGCAACGCTAGAACCCTCGCCCGTAAAAAAACGGAATCAGATCATCCTCGAATTGTATCAAGGGATGAAGTTGGCAGCCGACACACTTTCCAAATCAGGCATTCAACTTAAGTTGATGGCGTATGACAATGAGCGAAATGTTGCGTCAACACGTAAAATAGTAAATGAAGAAGAGCTTCGGCAATCCGATTTATTAGTTGGCCCATTCTTTCAGGAAGAGGCGAAACCTATTCTTGAGTTTTCAACGTCCAATCAAATCAATGTAATTGTAAGTCCGCTTTCCAATAATTCAGATTTTGTACATCAAAACCCATATAGTTTTTTGTTTCAACCGAGCCATGAATCCATCGGTAGGAGCTCTGCCGAGCTAGCTTTGAGGATGACCAGAAAAAAGAATTGTTTTGTGTATTACGGAGAAACGGTAAAGGATTCCGTGATGGCCGCAAATTTTATAGCAAGGGCCAGTGAATTGGAGATCAAGGTGCTCCATGCGCAGCGCATAACCCGCGAAAGTTCAGGCTCCATCCTTTCAAAACTTGCCTCGGCCACGGAGTATGACGAGTGGAAAAACCCGCTTCAATTTTCATTAAAGAAAGATAGCATCGGTTGTATTTTTGTGGCATCGGCCAACGAACTGATTTATTCAAAAGTCATCAACAGTGTGGAAACCCGTGGCGATTCTATTTTGGTAATTGGGCAGGAAGAGTGGCTGGATGAGAGTTCTGTTGATTTTGCAAGGTTTGAACGTATCCGTATTGCTTTGGCTGCGCCTAACTTTAGGTCTTTGGCCAATCCTGCCTTTCACCATTTCAGGGTGAGATATATAAACCGCCACGGGGTGTTGCCAACTGAGTATGCGTGCGTGGGCTATGAATTCATCATGGTAATGGGGCAACTGATGGATCGGTATGGAGTAAATTTTTTGCAAACTATTGATGAGGGCAATTTCGTGCAGGGCTCCATGAGCATTGGCTTGTCGCTTTCTCCCCAGCGCGACAACCGACTGGTTCCATTCGTCTCTTTTAAGAGTGGTAAGTTGGTAAAAGTGGATTAGGTTATCCTTAATGAAAGTTGACCATCGCACGTTTCAACTTCTTTTACTACTTTTATAAAACGTTAAGAAAGATATGCAAAGGATCATTTTGGTTTTAATACTAGCTGTGGCAAGCTCTTTTACCTTGTGTGCCCAAAGCAAGGTCGCCAATGATAAAGAAGCAGTAACCTTTGAAGAACTGTATGACGAACCCTATTCGATTAACAAACTTTTTATTGGCTTCCAACCTTTTTATGGCGAACTGTTTGCAACCAACATTAATGCGGGCTTTGGATTAGAAGCCCATTATTTCCACAAAGTTAATTTTGACATCAAAGCAAGTTTGAGAAAAACTTATAGCAGCAAGTTTTTTGATTTCAATCGCGAACTTTCCCTTCGCAATAGTGTAGTGGCCAACGTGCCTGAGATATATAGTTACTACGAATTGGGTGGTACTTATCATGTAAAGGATTTTGACGAAAGCGGCACCACTAAAATTTTCCTTCACAAAAAAAGTTTTACGGCCAACCAATGGGCTTCCATGGTGCCACAATTTGCCGAAGTGCCATGCAAAGTCAGAAAGATTTATGGTGCAAGGGCCGGTGCCATTATATGGAACAGCACCATCGATGTTAGCAGAGCTTTAGACAAGCAAGGGCTTACCAATGCCGACCTCGTTGATCCGGAGGGCCTTGCCTTGCCCGATACCTATTTGAATGCCAATGGTGACCCCACCGAATTGAATACATACAGCAACCTGTACTCCACCAATTTTTATTTGGGAGGTTCCTATTCATGGATACGCAATGTGGCCGTTAGTTTTGATAAGTACGAGGAAGGCATGGATGATGGCATGCTCACACTTTTTCTCGACCTGATCGTGGCCCCGTCACTTACTATCGATCCGGTGCTCTATAATAATTTAGAATACTCTACAGGGGCGATCAAAACAAAAAAGATTGGAGTGCGCGCAGGCATAGAAGGAAAATTTAACCGCACGCTCGGCTGGTCATACGGTGGCGAAATGGGATACCGGCCTTCCACTTCTGGCCGGGGCTTTTTTGCGTTGATCAAAATTTCCTTCCCGGTATTCAGCACCAATCTCGAAAATAAAGTAAAGGCGTTCAGCAAATAACCTACGCGTTGTGGTGCATGATATTTTGATCACCCACATCAAAGGACTTGTTCAGGTTAGGGATCGTGCCCCCCTAATGCTCCGCGGTGGCGATATGAGCGAGCTCCCGATCATCTCAAATGCTTTCTTGGTTATTTCCAATGGATTGATCCATAGCTACGGAGCCATGGAACAACTTCCACCCACAACGGAGGCTCGTCAAGTTATTGATGCTACCGGAAAATTCGTGCTGCCTTCATTTGTGGATTCTCACACCCACCTTGTTTTTGCGGCCACGCGCGAGGAGGAGTTTGTGATGAAAATAAAAGGGGCTACCTACGAGGAGATTGCCGCACGGGGAGGTGGCATTCTCAATTCTGCCAAAAAATTGCAGGCAACTTCTGAGGAAGAACTTTATGAAAGATCAGTGGTACGGGCTTGGGAAATTATACGATCAGGAACGGGGGCGGTTGAAATAAAAAGTGGCTATGGCCTCACCACGGCTGATGAATTGAAAATGCTCCGTGTGGCACGCAGGATTGGAAGGGAAACCCCACTTACGGTAAAGACCACTTTTTTGGGTGCGCATGCGGTGCCCCGCGATGTAAAAAAGGAGGATTACCTCAATCAAATCATTTATGAAATGATTCCGGCTGTGGCCGAAGAAAAGTTGGCCGACTATATTGATGTGTTTTGTGAACATGGTTTTTTTTCTGTGGATGAAACGGAACGCATTGTGGAGGAAGGAAAAAAATATGGGATGAAGCCTCGCATCCATGCCAATCAATTGAACCGTTCGGGTGGTGTGCAGGTGGGGGTAAAAACGGGAGCTATCAGTGTGGATCATCTGGAGAACATCGGTGATGAAGAGATTGAATTATTAAAAAATTGCTCTACCATGCCAGTGTCGCTGCCGGGCGCGGCTTTTTTTCTGAATTTGCCTTTCACCCCGGCCCGCAAAATGATTGATGCAGGGTTGCCGCTTGCCATTGCTTCCGATTACAATCCTGGCAGTGCGCCCAGTGGCAACATGTCGCTCATCATTTCATTGGCGTGCATTAAGATGAAAATGACACCCGAAGAAGCCATCAATGCCGCCACCATCAACACCGCTTACACGCTGGGCCTTGCAGCAACACATGGAACGATCACCATCGGCAAGGTTGCCAATGTGTTTATCACCACACCGCTTTCTTCTTTGGCTGCTCTGCCTTATAATTTTGGAAGCAATCCGGTGAGCCAGGTAATTTTGAATGGTAAATTAATTGCCTTATAATGCTTCAAATTTTAATTCATCTTCATGCAAGTTGAAAACTATATCCACCCTCTTCTTCGCGATGTACCCGACTTTCCAAAGCCAGGAATCATGTTTAAGGATATCACCCCGCTATTGGCCGATCCTGTAGCGCGCAAAAGGGTAGTGGAGGATATCAAAACTCAATTCATCACTCAAGATATTCAGGCCGTTGCTGCGGTGGAAGCGCGCGGATTTATTTTTGGTGCCTTGCTTGCCGAAGCATTGAGCGTTCCCTTCATCCCCGTAAGGAAATCCGGAAAATTGCCCTATCACAAAATAAAAGAAGAGTATGCGTTGGAATATGGAACAGCTTCGATAGAAATGCATGTGGATGCGTTTGAGCGTGGCACCCGTGTTCTGATTCATGATGACTTGCTGGCCACCGGGGGAACTTCCACTGCAGCGGGCAACCTGATTGAAAGACTGGGTGGTGTGGTAGCAGGATATTCTTTTATCATCAATCTCGGTTTCCTTCCAGGTGAGAAAAACCTCAGCGAGCGTTTTGGGGTGAAGCCGCATTATTTGATCACCTATAAATAGACTGCGAAGGTATTTGCTGTAACATTAAAGGCATATTGCTGTTAATGAATTAAGATGAGTGAATTTGTACACATACCCATGTTTCCGCTTTCCATTTTTCCCCTTCCGGGGGAGATGGTGCCGCTTCATATTTTTGAACCTCGCTACCGTACTTTGTTGGAAGATGCCGAGACCAAAAATATTTCGTTTGGAATTTTTTTCAACCATACTTCCAATATCAAAAAGTTGGGATCGTACATGAAACTTGAAAGTGTAATCAATCGATATAAAACGGGCGAGTCGGACATTATTGTAAGGTGTTTGGATTTGTTCACCATGCACAAGTTGTTCCGCGCATTTAACGATAAACCTTATCCGGGCGGTGATGTTTCGTTTTGGAAAACCGAGCATGTAACACCCATGCATCATTTGCTTGAAGAACATTTTGAGGAATACCGAACGTGGTTAAAAATCACTCATTCAGAAAAAATTGTCTCTTTGTACGATGTGGCCAATGAGTTAGGCTTAGGTTTTGATGAGCGAATTAAGTTTGTAAACCTATCGGTCGAGCAGCAAGAGGAATTTCTAATCAACCAACTCAAATATCAAATACACTTGATGCGTCAGGCCGAGCAGGCCAAAGACACTTTTCACTTGAATTGAATCTTTTATTCACAGAATGGTTAGCATCCCGTTAGTTGGGGGATTTGCGAAATAAAATTACAATTCTTCAATCTTATTGAATCTCTTATCATCCGAATGCCGTTTCGTGCACTCTTCATTTAGGGAGGCCGCTCATTTATTTTTTCAAAATTTATTAACACACATTAACATGACCGGTGCAACATTTTGTTTGGTAGCAGCGTCATAAGCATACATTAAAATAAAATTTATGAAAAAGATTAGCGTGATTATGATGAGTGTACTTTTATGTACACAAGTGTTCGCAAACGGAACAGATGAACCAACGGGATCATCTGTGGCAGTGACTAACTCTTTTGGTTCTTCAATTTATAAATTGTACTACAAGGCCGACAAGAGTGATGATGTAATGGTTTCTATTTTGGATGCATCGGGCAAGATCATAATTTCCGACAAGATAAAAGGAACGGATGGGTTTGTCCGGCCATACAATTTCTCAACCCGGCCTGAGGGAGAATATACGATTGAAATAAAAAACTCTAAAGGCAAGCATGTAGAAAAAGTAAAGCACCAAGCCGGAAAAATTGAAAAGGCAGTGAATGTTTTGAAGCTGGCAGGAAATGGAAAGTATTTGCTCACGGTTGCATCGAAAAGTGCTGACAAAATCAATGTGAACATCTATAATGGTTCCAACGAATTGATCCATAGTCAGGAGCGGATTGTTAGCAATGAGTTTGCCGAAGTGATCAACATGAAAAGCATCTCTGATTTCACCATTGAGATTTCGGATAGCAAAGGGCTGGTAAAGTCTTTTAAGTATTGATTTCTTCAACCGTACAACAAGTAAAAACCTGCCCGTTGCAGGTTTTTTTTTGGTTATTATTTTTTGTGATCTTCCTTCTTTATTTTTTTAAAATACCTGCGAGTGAGAAAATTGTGTTTCAGTGCCTCCATGTTCTCATCGAACTTGGACACTTAACGCGCCCTTTCTTTTTAAATAGCAGTATAATTTATATTTGCAATTCATATTTATGATTGATATTTTTGTCAGTAAATAGACTGATATGGCAACTTTCACCAGCACACTCCCGGATAATCTACTCCAAGTACTTTCCGATAAGGCAAAAGCCCTTTCCATACCCAAAAACAAACTAATTGAAACTGCGCTCAGGCTTTACTTGGAGCACCTCGACAAGGCCGAGTACATAAAATCTTATAAACTGGCGGCCAACGATAAGGATATTCTTTCCATTGCTGAGGAAGGAATGACGGAATATCTAAGTCAGATCAAGGAATGAGGCAGGGTGATATTTGGAATGTAAACTTGAACCCGACCAAGGGAAGCGAGCAGGCAGGGTTTAGACCCGTTGTGATTGTGAGCGGAAATTTGTTGAACCAACACCTCAATGTGGTAATCGCTATTCCGCTTACTACCAAAATCAAAAACTATAAAGGCAATCCGGTTCTCATGCCAACTCAAACCAACGGATTGAAAGCCCAATCCGAAATATTGGTCTTTCACATCCGGTCTATTTCCAAAGAAAGATTGGTGGAGAAGTTGGGGCATATAAGCTCATCGGAGTTGGAGCTTATCATAAAAACGCTGAATGAAATTTTGAAGTATTGAGGAATAAGTTTGATGTGTGCATTTACATATTCCTCCTATACTGCCCGCCTACCTCAAAGAGCGATTTCGTGATCTGACCTAAGGAGCAAACTTTGCAGGCTTCCATCAACTCGCTAAAAATATTTTTGTTTTTGATGGCAGCCTCTTGCACATGTTCCATGCTCTCTTGCGCTTTGCTGCCCTGAAATTTGTGCAGCCTTTTCAACATGGCGATCTGGTATTCTTTCTCTTCTGTAGTGGCGCGTATCACTTCTTGCGGAAGGATGGTGGGGGAGCCTTTCGAACTTAAAAAAGTGTTCACACCAATGATGGGATATTCGCCTGTGTGTTTGAGTGTTTCGTAATACAAACTTTCTTCCTGTATTTTTCCGCGCTGGTACATGGTTTCCATCGCGCCAAGTACGCCACCTCGTTCGGTGATACGATCAAATTCAGTGAGTACTGCTTCTTCCACCAGATCAGTAAGTTCTTCTATGATGAATGATCCCTGTAAAGGGTTTTCATTTTTGGCCAAGCCTAATTCTTTGTTGATGATCAATTGAATGGCCATGGCCCTGCGCACACTTTCCTCGGTGGGAGTGGTGATGGCTTCATCGTAGGCATTCGTGTGCAGCGAATTGCAATTATCGTAAATGGCATACAATGCTTGCAGCGTGGTGCGTATGTCATTGAAGTCAATCTCCTGTGCGTGCAGCGATCGGCCAGAAGTTTGGATGTGGTATTTCAACATCTGGCTGCGTGCGTTCGCTCCATATTTATTTTTCATGGCCTTCGCCCAAATCCTTCGGGCCACACGACCGATCACCGCGTATTCAGGATCAATGCCATTGCTAAAAAAGAAAGAAAGGTTAGGGGCAAACTCGTTGATGTCCATGCCACGGCTCAAATAATATTCCACGAAAGTGAAACCATTAGCAAGAGTGAATGCCAACTGTGAAATCGGGTTTGCGCCCGCTTCTGCAATGTGGTAACCCGAAATTGAAACCGAATAAAAATTGCGGATGCCGTTGTCAATAAAATATTGTTGAACATCACCCATCAGGCGTAAAGCAAATTCGGTGGAGAATATACAGGTGTTCTGGGCTTGGTCTTCTTTTAAAATGTCTGCTTGCACGGTGCCGCGCACTTGCGTTAGTGTGTCGGCTTTTATTTTTTCATACACATCTTTTGGAAGAACTTGATCGCCTGTTACGCCAAGCAACATCAATCCCAATCCATTATTTCCTTTGGGGAGTGGGCCCTGGTAAGAAGGACGAACATCTCCCTCTCCTTTCGAGAGGGCCGGGGTGAGGCGGTACAGTTCAGCAATCTTCTTTCTGATTTCATCTTCTAATCCATTCTTGTTAATGTAGAGTTCGCACTGTTGGTCGATGGCGGCATTCATGAAGTAGCCAAGCAACATGGGCGCGGGCCCGTTGATGGTCATCGACACGGATGTTTTTGGATCGCATAAATTAAAGCCACTGTACAATTTTTTTGCATCATCTAAGCAGCAGATGCTCACACCCGAGTTGCCAATCTTTCCATAAATATCAGGCCGGTAATCCGGATCGTTTCCATAGAGCGTCACCGAATCAAAGGCGGTGGACAATCGTTTTGCCGCCAAGCCATAACTCACATAATGAAATCTTCGGTTCGTGCGCTCAGGTCCGCCTTCCCCGGCAAACATGCGCGTTGGATCTTCGCCTTCGCGCTTGAACGGATAGATGCCTGCCGTGTAGGGAAATTCTCCGGGCACATTCTCTTGCAATATCCATTGTAGCAAGTCGCCCCATGCTTCATATTTTGGCAGCGCAATTTTTGGAATCTGAAGATGGGATAGAGATTCCGAATGCGTTTGAATGCCGATCTCTTTGTCGCGGACTTTAAATTTGAAAAGAGGCTCTTTGTATCGCGCCACTTTCTTTGGCCACTCCTCAAGGAGTTTTAAGTTTTTGGGGTCGAGATTGAGAGTGAGTTTTTGAACCTCATCCCCCAAGACCTCACCCCAACCCCTCTCCAGAGGAGAGGGGCCTGCCTGCCGGACAGGCAGGGGTGAGGTAAGATGTTCGATTGTTTTATTTAAGGCATAAAGTTTCTGCGCGATCCCGGCTTGTTCTTTCACCCAAGCATCGTACTTCCGGTTGTTCTCCGAAATCTCGCTGAGGTAGCGTGTGCGGTGAGGTGGTATCACAAATATTTTCTCCGACATCTCGCGGGTGATGTGGAAAGTGGATTTTAAGTTTGATCCTGTTTTCTCTACAATTTTGTCCATCAACTGTTTGTAGAGTTGGTTCGTGCCGGGGTCGTTGAATTGAGAGGCGATGGTGCCGAACACAGGCATGTCTTCTGCTTTTTTGTCCCACAGTTGGTGGTTGCGCTGATATTGTTTTTTTACATCGCGCAAAGCATCGAGTGCACCACGCTTGTCGAATTTATTCAGGGCAATCACATCGGCAAAGTCGAGCATGTCAATTTTTTCCAATTGAGTGGCTGCACCATATTCGGGCGTCATGATGTAGAGCGATACATCGCTGTGATCTAAAATTTCTGTGTCGCTCTGGCCAATGCCCGATGTTTCGATGATGATCAGATCGTAGCCTGCTGCTTTTAAAACTTGGATGGCTTCCTTCACATAAAGTGAAAGTGCTAGGTTGCTTTGCCGTGTGGCCAATGAGCGCATAAACACGCGCGGGTTGTTGATGGCATTCATGCGGATGCGGTCGCCCAACAAGGCACCACCCGTTTTGCGTTTGGATGGATCCACAGAAATAAGTCCAATTGTTTTGCCTGCCGAGCCATTTGCGGGGTCTTTAAAGTCGATCAAAAACCTTCTCACAATTTCATCCACCATCGAAGATTTTCCTGCACCGCCTGTTCCGGTAATACCCAGTACCGGTGCTTTCGACAGTGCAGCTTTTTTATTGATCTCCTCAAAAACGCTTTTATGTTTTTCGAAATAATTCTCTGCGCCTGAAATGAGTTGGGCTATTTGCATATGACTGCCAACCGCCAACTGCTCCCGATAGCTATCGGGCCTGCTTAATTCTTCTCCCGTTGCATAATCACTCTTCTCAACCAAATCATTGATCATTCCTTGCAAGCCCATGCTGCGGCCATCATCAGGCGAATAAATCCGCGTGATGCCATAGGCCATCAGTTCTTTTATTTCTTCGGGCAGGATAACGCCACCGCCACCACCAAAAATTTTAATATGGCCGGCACCCTTTTCTTGCAGCAAGTCATGCATGTATTTAAAATATTCTATGTGACCACCCTGATAGCTGGTCATGGCTATTGACTGTGCATCTTCCTGAATAGCGGTGTTCACTACTTCTTCTACACTGCGGTCGTGGCCGAGATGGATCACTTCCACTCCGGTGGCCTGGATGATCCTGCGCATGATGTTGATGGCGGCATCGTGGCCGTCAAACAAACTGGCAGCCGTTACGATGCGCACTTTATTCTTTGGCTTGTAGGGAGGCGGTGCCTGATGGCCGGCCAAGTTAGGTTTGGTTTCGGGTTTGATTGTCGTGGAAGATTCAGTACTCATGGCATTAAAAATTTACTGCCTTAAAAATAAGGATTAGGGGAGGATTAAGCTAAGAGGGCTTTCATGGGATGTATGAGATAATCAGATTATCTTCTATATTTTCGGAAATGATTAAACGTCTTTTATATAAAGCACTTAGAGTTCACCTTAAACTTGGATTGTTTTTCTTCTTCAGAAAAGTAATGGTATCAGGTATGGACAACATTCCGAAAAATGGTCCTGTTGTTTTTGTGGCCAATCACCAGAATGCAATTTTAGATGGTGTGCTTATAGCTTCGGCCACGCATAGAACGTGTCATTTCCTAACTCGTGCCGACATTTTTGTCAAACCTATATTTATCAAACTTCTTTCCTTGATCAACTTCATGCCCGTTTACCGTTTCCGTGATGGTTTTGAAAACCTAAGCCAAAACGAGAGTACATTCCTGCGATGCCACGACATTCTAAACAAAAACGAGTGCATCGTAATATTTCCCGAAGGCAACCACAGCTTTCAACGGAGGTTGCGCAAGCTTACGAAGGGGTTTGCCCGAATTGTTTTTGGTGCCATGAAAAAATACCCAGGGTTGGAAATCCGCATTGTGCCTGTGGGCATCAACTATACCAACCATCAGCAATTTGGAGGTAGCGTCCACCTCCTGTTTGGAAAACCACTTTTAGCGAGTTCGTTTGTTGATGCTAATCCTACCACTCAATTACTTAAACTCACCGATGAGGTTGCAATACAAATGAAAAAATTGATCACGCATGTCGAAGATGAGAAAAATTACCAAATCAGTATTGACAAGCTAAACAGCACTAATCCCAATTATCTTGATCCGGCAGAGACAAACCAACGGCTTAGCAACATTTCAGTGATTGGTGCGCACACGCAACATCAGGCCAAAACAAACAGGGTCAATTTTTTTTGGATAAAGCCGTTGGTCTGGTTGCCCAATCTATTTCCTTTCCTCTTCTGGCAATTGATAGCCAAAAGAATTAAGGATCCTGTATTTGTGGGTTCCTTAAAATTCTGTGTTGGTATTTCCGTTTTCCCAGTCATATATCTTATCCAATGTTTTGTAGTAGGCTATGTAGCAGGTGTAATTTATGGAGCCGTATTTTTTGTATTCAGCCTTTTCTCCGTCAAAGTTCTTTCATAACCCGTACGCCAGGATTTCCAATATCCTTGTTTTTACGTGCCTTTATTTTTTCTGATCATTGTCCGTAACTCATTGTTTGGTTGATAAAGTGGATTAATACCCATACTTTCGATCGAATAGAAAATGCTATGAGTTCTGATAAAACATTCTTCGGTCACCCGCGAGGTCTCGCCACATTGTTCTTCACCGAAATGTGGGAGCGGTTCAGCTACTATGGCATGCGCGCTTTGCTCCTTCTTTTTATGGTTGCATCCGTGGAGAATGGAGGGATGGGATTGGACGACAGAACGGGCGGGGCCATCTACGGTTTATATACGATGTTTGTTTATCTCATGGCACTTCCCGGTGGTTGGCTTGCCGACAAATTCTTTGGATTGCGAAAATCAATTTTTTATGGTGGTTGCATTATCGCACTCGGGCATATTTGCCTTGCCTTCCCGTTTACCGGAACATTTTTTATTGGTTTGTTGCTGATCGTAATTGGCACCGGATTGCTAAAGCCCAACATCAGCAGCATGGTGGGTGAAATTTATCCACCCGAAGAGCAGGTGAAACGCGATGCAGGGTTTTCCATTTTCTTTATGGGGATAAATTCGGGAGCATTGCTCGCTCCGATTATCGTTGGCTATCTCGGTGAAAATGTGAACTGGCATTATGGCTTTGCAGCAGCCGGAGTAGGAATGATACTGGGGGTGATACAATATAAAATGACAGAGCATTATTTGGGAAGCGCAGGCCTTGAGCCAACCCGTTTGCCGGATGAAATTAAACAAGCCAAGCGCGATCGCGCGATCAGAAATGCACTTTGGGGTTTCGGATTATTTTTAGTTGCCTTGGTCAGTCTTCTTCTCACCAAAGCAATGGTCATCAATCCTATCGTGTTTGCCGGAGGTTCTGGCATTGTGATCGTTGTGAGTGTGTTTATCTATTTTATTTATGTCTTTCTTTTCGAAAATTTAAATGCAGACGAAAAGAAAAAGGTGCTGTCGATTTTTATTTTATTTCTTGCCACCACCGCTTTTTATGCAGGCTACGAGGGGCAGGGTTCATCGCTAAACCTTTTTGCTGATCGCTACACCAATATGTTCATCGGCAGTTTTGAAATGCCCGCCAGTTGGCTACAATCGGCACCGCCTTTTTTTGTTCTCATGTTCGTGCCTGTGTTTGCCTGGCTGTGGTCGCGGCTGGCCAAACGAAATCTAAATCCAAACACTCCGGTGAAGATGGCCCTCGGATTATTGTGGATGGGGTTGGGCTACCTTGTCATGATTTTCGCTTCCAACATTGTAATTGCCGGAGACAAGCCATTGCCTACTTGGTTGGTGCTTACTTACATGCTGCACACCTTTGGCGAAATTTGTTTGTACCCGATTGGCCTGAGCGGTGTCACAAAATTATCTCCTAAGCGGTTGGTTGGTCAAATGATGGGTGTGTTCTTCATGGCTCTGGCGTTGGGAAATTTAGTGGCCGGTCTT
>JANOQB010000733.1:0-7118 GCA_031422215.1 Cytophagales bacterium
TAAAGTTTTAGGCTGCAGAAAATTTCCAAAGAAACCAAGTGTAATAGGCGCTTCCCATTGTTTAGAATATGACCTTGAAGAAATGATGGACTTCGCTGACTTGAAAGAAAGAGTTATTGTAAAATGGAGTAACCCGATTTCTTGGCATCAATGGATTAAAAATGAAATGGAAGTAATTGAAATACATCCGGGACTTCACTACAAACATTTCACAGACTATTCAGACTTCATTCTAAATTTCAATGAATTAAAGGAAATCATTACAAACGGATATAGTGATTGGAAACGAATGCTCTCAGGAGCAAAAGGAATTTATTTGATAAGTGATACCAGAACAGGTAAACTTTATATTGGTTCAGCTTATGGTGAGGACGGGTTTTGGGGACGATGGAATTCTTATGTTTCAACGAACGGTCATGGTGGAAATAAACAATTGAAAGAATTGATTTCAATAAAAGAAGACTATGCGAAATATTTTCAGTTTTCGGTTCTTATGATTTTACCAAAGACAATAACGGCTGACCAAGCAATTGAAAAGGAAAGACTTTTTAAAAATAAACTTGGGACAAACTCTTTTGGACTCAACAGCAATTAAACCGCAAAGACATTTCTGACCTTAATTTAAATGGGCAAGTCAATTTTTCTCAATAGGATTTGCCGAGAAATCATTCTTTGGTGCTTTCATCGTTGGTTGAATTTTCTTGCAGCAACCCAAAATTGACCGAACATGAAACGTAGAGACTTTATCCTTAGCACGTCCGCGTTTGCAACGGCATCTTTACCGTATTCGCAATTATATGCGCACATACAAAAGCAGATTGAAACCACTGCCGATACGGCAAGCTATGATGTAATTGTTTTGGGTGTTGGTAGCATGGGCTCTTCTGGGTGCTATCAGTTGGCCAAAAGAGGATTCAAAGTTTTGGGATTGGAGCAATTTGACATTCCACATGAGTTGGGCTCACATGCTGGCCAAAGTCGCATCATCCGTAAAGCGTATGGCGAAGGTTCTGACTATGTACCTCTGCTGGAAAGAGCCTATCAAAACTGGAAGACCTTGGAAGCGGAAACCGGCTCGCAAGTTTACTACAAAACAGGGCTCGCGTATTTTGGAGCACAAGATGATCCCTTTTTGAAGACAGTCAAAGTTTCATCTGAAAAATATAAAATCCCGCTTAACAATCTCACCGCAGAGGAATGCGAGCGGAAATATCCACAGTTTAAGCTTCCCCAAAATTTTCAGCGCCTGGTAGAGCCAGATGCAGGGTTCATCACTCCCGAACGAAGCATACTAGTATATGTTGAGCAGGCGATACTAAAAGGAGGGGTTATCCGCACAAAGGAGAAAGTGCTTGATTGGAAGCGCGAGACTTCAGGCAGTGTAACTGTTGTAACTAATCGGGGTACTTACAAGGCAGGGAAGTTGGTGATCACGGCTGGGCCTTGGGCCGGAAAAATGATTCCTTCAATTTCTTCTAAGCTAACCATTACAAGGCAAGCCGTTGCGTGGGTAAAACCAAAAAAGTGGGACAAGTTCATGCTAGGAAAATTTCCCTGTTGGATTTTAGAGAATAAGGAGTATGATTTTTATGGATTCCCAATTCTTCCCGTAGGAACCTTTGGTGGCCCTCTGGGATTGAAACTTGCTTTGCATTATCCCGGAGCGGATGTTACGGATCCGGATGCAGTTAACCGGAACACAAAGGAATCGGATGAAAAAATCCTGACTGAATTTTTAAACCAGTTCATCCCGGATGGATATGAGAATACACTGGTGATGAAAACTTGCCTATACACTAATTCACCCGATCAAAATTTTATTATAGACTACTTATCAGGGTTTGACAAGGACGTTGTTTTTGCAACCGGGTTTAGCGGTCATGGTTTCAAGTTCGTAAGTGTTGTAGGGGAGATTTTGGCTGACCTTGCCATGAATGGATCAACATCGTTGCCCATCGATTTTCTAAGCACAAAAAGATTTGGTTAGTTTTGTTTTCTTAATCCTCTTGTTGGGGTTGTCGCCTGACCAACACTTTCCACAATCTCAAAGTCTTATTTTTTATCGTTCTAAAATTTTCTTTGTGTAAACTATATTGAAGTTTGTCCACGTTGCTGGTCAGGCTACCAGCAACAACCAATGTTTGGTTTCGGGTGTTCAGAGATAGCTCCACAATAAGAACAAGAGAAAAATAATATGAATGGCAGAAATGCCAATCCCAAAGAAATCACTCTTCATTGATTTAAAATTTATCCATATCAATGATCCTAAAGTCACAATTGATAAAAAGACGCTAAGTTCACCTGCGGTCTTGAAAAAAATCCAATACTTCAAAAATGAGCCAACTCTTTGTTCTTGAGAATCATATAAATTGAAAATGTAAATCCATAAAAGAAAAAAGTAAACATTTAGTAATGCCACCAAGGATGAAATGATTTCTTTTCTAAATTTCATGTGCTAAGGTTATCCCCAATATAAGCAAATAAAAAAAGCAACGATTTTACCCGTTGCCTTTTTTAATACTGCCTACTGCTCCCGATAGCTATCGGAACTGCCTTACTGCCTACTTCTCACTTCAGCCCTTTCTGCAATTCCTCATTCATAGTTTGATAGTCCTTGTTGTTTTCTTTTTTCGCTGCTGCCAGCGATGCCATGGAGGTGGCCAATGCACCCGCCTTGTCGCCAAGTGCTTTTTGTATCCTGGCCTTTTGGTACAATACCCAGAATGCCGGGTTTGCTTCAGCAGCTTTGTTTGCCCACTCCAATGCTTGCTTCAGGTCTTTTCCGTTTTCAAGGTAGTAAACGGCAGAGTTCAAATAAGCATTAGGGCTTACTTTTGTGGAAGCCTCAATGGACTTCATCACCTTCGCATCAAAATCAACAGCCACAGTAAATTTCACCGAAGTATTTTCCCAGGCAATCTGTACTTTGGCTGTCTTGCTGTCGGCAGCAATGTCGCCAATGGTGATGGTGAGCGTTTCAACTTTTTCAGTAAGTTTTTCATTCTTCACTTTGAAGTTGGCCGCCTCTTTGGCCTTGTCATAGCCTCCGGTGTTTCCGCCCAAAGCGATGTCTTTGTATAATGAAACAATCCATTCGGTAGAGCCCGGCCAGGTGAAAATAAGATACTCGCCTTTAGGAACTGCAACACCCTCCACTTTCACATCATCGCTAAAAGTAATTTTGGTTCCTGAGTTGGCACCCGTTCTCCACATCGTTCCATGAGGGTACATCACATCCTTCTCACCAAAAATTTTTCTTCCTTTCAAACTGGGGCGAAAGTAATCAACTTTTACGTCCGTTAAACCTACCACCGCGGAAACTGAACCTGCGGGGCTTGCCTGCGGAGTTAGCACCTGGGCATTGGCCACAAGGCCAACGGCCATCAATACAATCAACAATACATTCTTCATATTTGTGTTATTAAATTTAGATCGCAAAAGTAGGACTTTTATCCCTTCCAAAACCTAATACTTTGTACATTAATGACCGCTTTACAGGATTCTTTCTATACCCGGAAAAATGTTGCCCAAATTGCCCGCCAATTGCTGGGCAAAAAATTGATGACCCATGTGCTGGGAAAAAAATCGGGAGGAGTAATCGTGGAGACCGAAGCCTATTCGTTTAGCGAGCGCGGTTGCCATGCCTACAATAATAAGATTACCAACCGAAATAAAACAATGTTTGAAGAAGGTGGCATTGCATACGTATATCTTTGCTACGGCATTCATCATTTGTTTAATGTTGTTACCAATATGAAAGGTAAAGCTGATGCGGTATTGGTGCGGGCTCTTGAACCTTGCGAAGGGGAGGAGTGGATGCTTGCGCGGATGAAAGCAAAGTCGGTGAGGCGGATAACTTCTGGCCCCGGCAAACTGACGAAAGCATTGGGCATTGACCGGACGTTCGATGGTAAATATCTTAGCGGAGCCGAAATTTGGATTGAAGAAGGAAAGAAAATTTCTAATAGCCGCATCACATCTTCACCACGGGTTGGCATTGATTATGCTGGCGATGATGCGTTGCTGCCTTGGCGGTTTTTTATTAAGGACAATGAGTGGGTAAGTAGATAAGGTAGGAGATAGAAGAAGTTAGAATTTAGAAGTCAGAATTTGGAAGTCAGAAGTCAGAATTTAGAAGTCAGAATTTGGATCTGAACTTGAATTTGTCCTTGAAGTTGAACTTGAATTTTGAATATCCACATGCGCCTAATTTTTCTTCTGAGCATATTAAGCACACTTTCATTCGCACAAAGCGTTGATCCCTTTGCTAAAGTCAATTCGCCCTTGGACGAACAAAATCCAGTACTGAGCCCAGACGGTGAAACTTTATATTTAAGCGTGGCCAATCATCCACAAAATGCGGGAGGCAAAAAAGATCCCGGTGATATATGGATGTCGTCAAAAGAAGCGGATGGCTGGTCGGCTCCCGTGCATGGAGGCAGTCTATTGAACAATGCGGCATTCAATGGCGTGGCCGGAATAAGCAAAGATGGAAAAACCCTTTACCTGCTCAGTCATTACCGCGCAGATGGAAGCAGCCCCGTCACGCAAGGCATTTCAATTTCACGCAAGACAAACACGGGGTGGTCCGCACCTCGCAATATTTCCATTCCCTATTTTCTCAACCGTGCTACAACGCTTGGTGGTTTTTGGTTGGAGGATCAATCGGTTATTGTTTTTTCTGCGGAGTCGCACAATACAATGGGTGCTGAAGACATCTATGTGTCGTTCAATCAGGAAGGGAAGTGGACCGAGTTGCTCAATCTTGGAAATGTAGTCAACACGCCCTTTCAAGAGATGAGTCCCTCACTTAGCGTGGATGGAACGAAATTATATTTCTCTTCCAATGGAAGAAAGGATGGGCAAGGCAGTTTTGATATATATGTTTCAAACCGGCTGGATGCATCATGGACGTTGTGGTCGGAGCCCGTCAACATTGGGCCGCGCATCAATTCCGAAGACAGGGAACTCTACTATAAAGATTTCGCGCGGTTTGGTTTTTCATTATACACATCCACCCATAGCAGCGATGGCTATGGCGATATTCGGATACTTACAGATAGTCTGATTGCAAAGCCTGTCGAAGAAATTAAAATTCAGCCATTGGAGGAAACACCGCCTGCGATCGAAGACAAATCACTAAAAATTTCAGGGCGTGTTACCAATTCAAAATCCGGTGAGGGCATCGCGGCCCGCTTGGTTTTTCGTTCCGATTCTGCAGTCAGCGCTTTGGCCAGCAAGGAGGGAAGCTATTCATTGGGGTTGCAGCGGGCAAAGGCATATACTATTGAAGTAGGCGCACCCGGCTTTGTAAACCTTTCCGAAAAATTGGACATCCAGTCCATCAACCCGGGCAATTTGGAAATGAACTTCAAACTCCAGCCCATAGAGGTGGGGGCGGTGGTCAATTTAAAAAATGTGCTGTTTGAATTGGGCACGGTTACACTTCTCCAGGAATCCTACCCCGAGCTTAACGGGGTTGTGGAATTCTTAAAGTCTAACCCAAAAGTTGAAATTGTGTTGGAAGGCCACACCGACAACCGTGGCGACATGAAAAAGAACCTTGCGCTTTCGCAGGAGCGGGTGGACGCCATCAAATCGTATCTGGTTTCCAAAGGAATTTCTTCTAAGCGCATAAAGGGCAAAGGCTTTGGCGGCACAAGGCCCATAGCCACCAACAATTCTGAAGAAGCGCGCGCGCTAAACCGCAGGGTCGAGTTCAGGATTTTGAAAGATTGAGGAGGATGCTGGTTCAAAATTTTGCCATACCACCAACAGCCCATCTTTATTTTTTCTAATTTTGATGCCTGTTCAAACCTCTGCAAATACAGGATGTACCGAATAAATAATACCAAACCCAACGAAATTTGATTTCAAAAGGAAATACAATTTTAATAGTCTTTATTTCATGGGCGTCATTCCTGTTTTATTTTGGGTGCACACATGATCCTGAGCCAGCTTCGGTTGACTGTGCCACCTCCAACCTTTCCGTTGCTTTTACTTCTATAAACCCAACTTCATGCGCAACAAGCAATGGCTCCATTACGGCCACTGCCACCGGGGGCGTTGCACCTTACCAGTTTGCCCTCGATGCCCAAAGTTTTGCAGCAACTTCAAGTTTTAGCGGATTGGCAGGCGGCCTATATATTCTGAAAGTACAGGACAAGAACGGATGCGAGAAGACTACAAATGTTGAATTGAAATCGGCTGGCTCCACGCTTGCAGCCTCGGTTATGGTAACCAACAGCGGTTGTAAAACCAGCACAGGGGCAATCACAGTTAATGCCACAGGAGGCACCGAGCCATACTCTTATAAATTGGATCAGGGCACAGCTTCATCAACAAATACATTTGGTTCGCTTGCCGCAAAGAGCTATTCTGTATTGGTTACCGACAACGCTGGTTGCTCCACCAATCAAACTGTAAAAGTATTGAGTGGCATAAAATTCAGTACTGAAATAAAAAGTATCATTGATACAAATTGTGCCATTAGCGGATGCCATGTCGCGGGTGGGTCGTCCATTTCGTTTACGGCATTGGCAAATATCCAGTCACGTGCCGGTGATATTAAGTCGAGGACCCAAAGTGGCAACATGCCCAAGAATGCATCGAAGTTGCCACAAGCCGAACTCGATGCAATCGCTTGCTGGGTAGATGACGGAGCTTTAAACAATTAATGGAGGAACGACCAGATAATTTTTTCAGGCAAATTCGTTGGTATGTGAAGCGCAATTAATTGTTGATTTAATCCCACTCTTTTTTACTTTTAGGTTAACGTTTTGACCTAAACCGCTTGCTACTTTTTTCCATTATCATCTATCTCATGATCACGGTGGCGGTCGGCTATTGGGCTTCGCGCAGGGTAAAAACGGCAGGGGATTTTATGTTGGCTCCTTCTCAGCGGAGTCTCCTGAAGCGGTGGGAAAGTTAGGGAGGGACTCCGCGCAGTATGAAAGATCAACCCTCGTTAAGTCCTGAAACAGAGACTCCGCTAAGAAAGAAGACGAGATTATCCCCTGTGGTCAAGGACTTCGGTAGATTTTCTTTTTAGGCCGTGTGCAAGCCTGACTGTTCATTCATTTTTTTTTCGTTTTGCTGTTTCATTTTTTTTATTTTTA
>JANOQB010000734.1:0-3201 GCA_031422215.1 Cytophagales bacterium
GTTCGGTTCCTTTCCTGGGTTTACTGGTCACGCTTTCTTCGCATCTCGTGCCTGTCAGTCGTGAAGACACGAACCTTGTAGGCATCTACAATCTCTCCGATTATTTCGAAGAAGAATTTTTTCAAACGCTATAATTTATAGCCGAAGAAGTACCCTGTAAAAGAGGCCCCATTTAAAACGTTATCACCAATCACTTTAACGGTTTGCCCTGCCATAAGCTGAAACATAAAAGTTGCATTATAGCGGGGGATAGTAGAACCAAAGGGAAGTACAATGGGAATGGATCTTTTTATTGAGTTGTAAAGAAGGCTGATTTGACCTCCCGAAATGGAAGTGTTATAAACCCCATCAATCATAAAAACATAGGTGCCGCTTTCCAGCGCTGTAAAAGAGTTTCCAGATAACACATTGAAGCTATCAAATTCTTCAGATGTAAAAATCATTTCCTGATCGTTGAGTGACGATCCACTGGAGTTGCTAAAATTGAAATTTGCTTTAAACGCATAGTTTGTAGCGATGGCATTGTCTACGTATCCCTTCGTGGTCACATCGGTGCTGGTAGTAGGTGCTCCAACATTTTGAATGCGGATTCCACCAGCATTGGCATTGGTGGTAAGCACCTGTGCAAGTGTATGGCTGATTGCAACATTATTTCCACCGGAAATTGCCAAGTTGTTGGTGGCCGGTGTGTATGTTAATGTTTGCTTATAAGGCGTCAGATTTATGTCACTGGCCGCAGCGTTGTTAGTGATTTTTAAAATGTTGGTGGTGGTGTTGAGCGCAAGGTCTTGGATTTCGTTGGTGGCGCTGGCAGCGGTGTCCAATGCATTCTGAGCATCCACATAACTTTTTGTGGCTGCATCACTGGCAGCGGTGGGAGTGCCCAAGTTGGTTATCCTTTGGGTGCCTGCATCATTTCCTTTGGCAAGCACCTGTGTCAGGTTTTGAATCTCATTAATTGGGTCTGTGTCCAAGTCCAATGCATTTTGTGCGTCAACATAACTTTTTGTGGCTGCATCGCTGGCAGCGGTGGGAGTGCCCAAGTTGGTTATCTTTTGTGCGCCTGCATCATTTCCTTTGGCAAGCACCTGCGAAAAAGTTTGAAGTTCGTTGCTTGGATCAATATCGAGATCGAGAGCATTTTGTGCGTCCACATAATTTTTGGTTACTGCATCGGTGTTGTTGGTAGGAGCCCCCAGATTTGTAATGCGTTTGCCGCCTGCATCGGGGTTGGCAGCGAGCACCTGAACCAATGTGGTTTTTATCACCACTGTATTTCCACCCGATATGGAAAGATTGTTTCCATCGGTTGCTGCTGCAATGCTCAGTGTTTGGATTTCGTTGGTGATGCTATTGTCGCCATCGCCAGTGTTTAAAATTACTCCATCATTAATGGCAATGCCTTGTCCTGCGCTGAGGGAAGATGCGCCACCTCCATTGCCTGCGTACTCTGCATAAAAAGCGTACGGCACACTCATCAATTGCTGGCTTCCCGCCAATTGAAATAAACTTCCCCCGTCCGGGTCAAGTTCTACTTGCAACCACTTCTTGCCCACGGCCCAGCTCACAAAAGAAAACGCGCCTGTGTTGACAGTACCCTGCCCGATCACTAATGTGAATAATCCAAACTGGTTGGTTTGCAGTTTGTGTGTTTCGGAATACTCCACTTCTCCCAGGGCCGCATTTTTTAAAATGCCGATGCGCACCGAAATATTTTTGGAGATAATGGGCTTGCCATCACTGTCGCGTGCCACACCCTGGTAGTTGATACCTTTGGGCGCTTGCGCGTAGGAGTAGGAAAGACTTAAAGTAGATAAAGAAAAAGCCAGAACGATGGGGAAGAAAAGTTTAATCATAGGCGTCAGGTGCTAACTTTTACAATTTTTATGGTTTTGCTTTCAGTGTTTGTCAATAGTATTTTGATATAATAAACACCCGGACTTATATCACCGAGTTGCACTTTGTTGTCTCTGCTTGGTTTGATCACCGTTATTTTTCTGCCCCACGAATCGTATAGCTCCATGGCTTGAACCTGTACTTCGCAGCCATTGGCTTCAACAAAAATTTCTCCCTTGGCGGGATTGGGGTAATAGCTGAAGTCTAAGTTTTTGCAAGGAAGAATTTCGGGTTGAAGAAAGCCTTGGGTAAGAATTAAGTTGGAGCCCGTCAATGTAAATATGGCCGGCTCGCCAATGGATGAAGTGACAATGAAATCAGTGACCGATATATCGAAACCAGCCATGTTCGTTACCTGCTGGCGGGGTTGCGCCATCCCCAAAAGGGGCAAAAAAAGGAGTAATAAACAGGTAAGTTTTGATCTCATAAGTGTTTAGGAAATAGAAACTTACAACTATTTTACAAATATCCACATCAAGGTCAATTTTTTTTCCTTTTTTTTTCAAACAAGGTTGATTTTTTGACTGTTTCGATTGAAACTGCACCTTAAATCCCATGCACAGGCTATTCTGATGGCCGACTGAAGAAGGGATGGATTTAAAAGAAATCCGGATTTTGCAGATTAAATTTCAGGCAATCTACACAGTTGAAATTTCGGACAACCACATCTATGGTAATCTGTGAAATCTGTGGCAACTCTCAATACACTATCTCTTAAATTCAAGTTTACTTCTTCCAAAATTTACAAGCAATCCAACTTTGCAACCTGATGCTTTTAGGTAGTTGAGAGTTTGGGCTATATTCTCATTCGACAGCCCACCCTCAGCTGCTTTTACTTCAAGGATTATTTTATCGTGCAATACAAAATCCGCGAACTAGGGATGGCGGAGAAGTATTCCTTTGTATTCAATCTTAAATTCTTTTTCGCGTTCATGTGAGATAGCCTTACTGATTGCTTCAAATTCAATGGCATCCTTATAAACTACTTCGAGAAAACCGTGGCCTAAGATTCGGTGAACCTCCATGCAGAGGCCAATGATTTGGTGAGTTTCATCTTTGTAAAGGAACTCCGAGTCGTTTGATTCTATTTTCATATAGGTTTGTCTGGGTTACGATGGCTGAGCCGAAGAGGCTAGGGTTGCCACAGATTTCACAGATTAGCACAGATAAGTTCTATTTGAATAGGATGCCTTGAACATCATTTTGACATAGCAAGGCATCTATGTAAATCCTTGAAATCTGTGGCAACCCCTCTCACACATGCAACGGCCTATTCGCAGTTGCCGCCAAACATGCCTCTTTAAA
>JANOQB010000735.1:0-3750 GCA_031422215.1 Cytophagales bacterium
CCACCGCGGGCACCTCGGGCGTGGTGTATTCCGTTACCGATAAAAATGCGTTCGATAAAAAATCAAGGGTAAATGCTTTTGTTCATGTGAACAGTGGTGATGAAGTAAGGAACGGAGTGTTGCTCTGCATAAATGGTACGGGCATATTGAACAGTTGGTTGCGCAAGAACATGGCGGGGATGGGCTACGAAGAAATGAATTCATTGGCTGCCAAAGCTCCTATTGGTAGCAATGGCCTTCGCTTTTTTCCTTTCGGGAATGGAGGCGAGCGGATTTTTGAAAACCACGTGGTGGGCGCGTCCATGCAGGGGTTGGATTTCAACCGGCACAGCCAAAGCCATTTGCTACGTGCTGCTCAGGAGGGTATCGTGTTTTCATTAAAATATGGTTTTGACATTTTGAAAGGAATGGGGATTGAAACTTCGGTAGTGCGTGCGGGATTGTCGAACATGTTTTTGAGTCCCTTGTTCCGCGAGGCATTTGTGAACACGCTCAATGCCCCGTTGGAAATGTTTGAAACGAATGGTGCCACTGGTGCGGCCATTGGGGCAGGGGTAGGGGCGGGAGTATATTCATCCTTTCCCGAAGCATTCAAAGGATTGCGGCAGATCAGTTCAGAAATGCCTGTAACCAACAAGTGCGAACTCTATTCGGAAGCCTACACGTTGTGGAAGGAGAAGTTGATGGTTGGATAATTGTGGTAATGGTTGATACCCAAAACAAAAAGGCTTTGCACATTACATGCAAAGCCTTTTTTATTGATTGGAAACGGATTACATCATTCCGCCCATGCCACCTCCGCCTTGCGGCATTGCATGAGATTCTTTCTCTTCTGGGATTTCGGAAACAACGGCTTCCGTGGTCAACAACAATCCTGCGATTGATGCAGCATTTTCCAAGGCAAGACGGGCAACCTTGGTAGGGTCGATAATGCCGGCTGCGAAGAAATCTTCAAACTTGTTTTCAGCAGCATTGTACCCAAAATCTTTTTTGCCATCGCGCACTTTGTTCACGATCACCGAACCTTCCTGGCCTGCATTTTCAGCAATCACACGAAGGGGAGATTCCAAAGCAAGGCGCACAATGTTTACACCGGTTGTCTGGTCTTCATTGTCAGTTGGCAAATTTTTAAGGGCATCAATAGCTCTTATGTAAGCCACACCACCACCAGGGATAACACCTTCCTGAACGGCAGCACGGGTTGCATGCAACGCATCATCAACGCGGTCTTTCTTCTCTTTCATTTCCACTTCGGTAGCAGCACCGATGTAGAGGATGGCCACACCACCAGAAAGTTTGGCAAGCCGCTCTTGCAATTTTTCTTTGTCGTAGTCGGAAGTAGTAGTTTCAATTTGAGCTTTGATCTGACCTATGCGACCATTGATCTCAGTCTTTTTACCCGCACCGTTTACGATTGTAGTATTGTCTTTGTCGATATTTATTTTTTCGGCACGGCCAAGATATTCCAACTTTGCATCTTCCAATTTCATTCCAGTCTCTTCCGAAATAACTTTACCACCTGTCAATACTGCTATGTCTTCAAGCATTGCTTTTCTGCGGTCGCCAAAGCCAGGGGCTTTTACGGCAGCTACTCTAAGAGCACCACGGATTTTGTTCACCACTAAAGTAGCGAGGGCTTCGCCTTCTACTTCTTCGGCAATGATCAAAAGAGGTTTACCAGATTGTGCGGTTGCCTCCAACACAGGAAGAAGTTCTTTCATAGAAGAAATCTTCTTGTCGTAAATCAAAATGTAAGGGCTTTCAAGGTCGGCCTCCATTTTCTCGGTGTTGGTAACGAAGTAAGGAGAAAGATAACCACGGTCGAACTGCATGCCTTCCACCGTTTTTACTTCGGTCTCAGTTCCTTTGGCTTCTTCCACGGTGATCACACCATCTTTGCCAACTTTGTCCATGGCAGTGGCAATCATCTTACCGATTTCAACATCACTGTTGGAGGAGATAGTCGCTACTTGCGCAATTTCCTGTGAGCCTTTGATGTTCTTAGATTGCTTGCGAAGGTTTTCAACAACGGCAATAACTGCTTTGTCGATACCGCGTTTCAAATCCATTGGGTTAGCACCTGCGGCCACGTTTTTAATTCCGTGAGCGTAGATAGCTTGGGCAAGCACGGTGGCAGTGGTAGTTCCATCACCAGCTGCATCGGCAGTCTTAGAAGCAACTTCTTTCACCAATTGTGCGCCCATGTTTTCGATGGGGTCTTTCAATTCGATTTCTTTTGCTACCGACACACCGTCTTTAGTAACAGTGGGAGCACCGAACTTTTTATCAATAATCACATTGCGGCCTTTTGGTCCTAATGTAACTTTTACTGCGTCTGCTAATTTGTCCACGCCTCTTTTTATCCGGTCGCGGGCGTTGGTATCAAATGTAATTTCCTTAGCCATAATTTTATTAAAATTTTGAGTGTTGAAAATGAGAATTTAAACTGTTCCGAAAATGTCGGAATTGCGCATGATCAGATATTCCTTTCCGTCAATGGTGATTTCAGTGCCGGAATATTTTCCGTAAAGAATCTGATCGCCCACCTTTACAGTAACAGGCTTGTCTTTAAGACCATCGCCTATAGCTATTACTTTACCTTTTTGAGGTTTTTCTTTTGCAGTATCTGGAATGATCAATCCAGAAGCTGTCTTTTGTTCAGCGGGGGCTGCTTCTACAAGCACCCGGTCTTCATTGGGTTTGAAACTGATTTTTGCCATATGGAATTTAGATTTTTAGTTAAACATTTTTTTTACTGGCTTCTTCCTGCCTGCGATTTCTGTGCCATTTGAACTATTAAGGCTTTTTTGACAGGTTGACGTTATACGGGGCTGCAAAGATGCAGGATTTTGTCAGACCTATTGCATGCTGCCCTAAACAAATTGGCAGATTGGCAGAAAAATCCTTTTTTCCGTATAATTACTGTGTGCTTTGAAGTGACAGGATAAACGTGGACAATTATGGATAAACTAAAAGACAGTTGGCTCACCGATGGCCTCATCGATTTTGAATACAAAAAGTACCAACTCTTGGCCTATTTCCAAACCGTAAATGAGTCTTTCCGCAGGATGGAATTGTACCCCCAGCTTTCAGATCTGGTTTTTCATTATCGCAATTTGATTTTGTTGAAGGAAAACCAAACACTGATAAGGGAATCTTTCCCCAAAGAATTGTCGCCCGAAAGTTTTAAGAACATGATATTCAATTACCGCAGGATGATTGAGGATGATTTGGTGATGAAGGAGATTGAATCCATCATGGAGTATGCCTTGCCGCATTTTAAAGATTCACTCGAGGAAGGCTCCTCTATTTACGAATATGTAGAATCCAAATGTGAAATTTCCCCGGTAGGGCTCACCTCGTTGTATTCCGATGAAGGCTATTTGTTTGTAACACAGCCACCAGAAAAAGAAACCAATGTTTATCGCTATCAGATCACATTTTTTGAGCAGAGCACAGAGCCCATGCGGGGCATACACACACAATTTTTGCTTACAGCCGAGTATAGCTTTAGCAACACCTACGAAAACCTGAAACTGGATTTGATCAGGCGATTTGTAGAGTTGCCCAATCCATCGGTGTTTCTTGTTTTGTCGAAAGTGAAGTTTCCATACGTGCAGACATTGATGCCCGTGGCCAAGCGGTTGCTGGTAAGGCAGATTACCAAAGCGGCCTAAAATAAAAAACCCAGTGGAAGGACTGGGTTTGGTTTTTTATACAAGTAGAAAATTATTTTGCCGTGTCGGCTGG